>JBBDQS010000094.1 GCA_040905805.1 Egibacteraceae bacterium
GCCTGCCCACCCCGCCAACGGCCCCAAGCGGCGTCACTCATTTTGCGACAGCCTGCGCACGTCAGCATCTCCATCGGTTCCGGTTTGTCGCACACGGGTAGGTTGGCGTGGCGGTCCGTAGCCTCGTGGGGAGAAAGAATGTGTGTAGCGATGGTTGATCGTCGCTCCGTCCTGCAGGCGATGGTCGCCCTGGCGGACACGCTCGTCGATGACTACGACGTCGTGGAGTTCCTCTACGGAGTGACCGAGATGTGCGCCGACGTGCTGAAGGTCACAGCCGCGGGAGTCCTGCTCATGGACCCGGAGGGCGAGCTGCAGGTCGTTGCCGCGTCCAGCCCCACGACATGCGAGAGCTCGAGATGTTCGAGGCGACCACCGGCGAGGGGCCCTGCGCCGAGGCGTACCGCCGCTGCGAGGCCGTCGAGGTCGATGACCTCGACCGCGAGGCGACACGCTGGCCCCGCCTCGTCGCCAAGGCGAACGCACTCGGCTACCGCAGCGTCTACGCTCGGCCGCTCCGGTTGCGCAGCACCTGCATCGGCGCGCTGAACCTGTTTCGCGACGAGGCGGGGCCGTTCGCCGAGACCCAGCGGCTCGCAGCGACAGGACTGGCCGACATCGCGTCCATCGGCATCCTCTACCAACGAACCCTGAACGCCGCCGATGTGGAGATCGCCCAGCTTCGTCACGCGCTCGAGAGCCGCAAACTCATCGAGCAAGCCAAAGGAGCCCTCGCCAACCTCCACGACGTACCACCCGACCAGGCGTTCGACTGGCTGCGGCGCTTCGCCCGAACAAAAAACGCCAAGCTCCACGAGGTCGCACGTCAGATCGTGCAGGGCGAGCTATCCCCCGACGACGTCGGACCCGTCTGACCAGGCCGCGCTGCCGACGGCTCTCCGATCATCGGACCGTCCCAGTCGCTCCTTGCTTCGATGGAGGCGCCAACCCCCTGATAGCCCCGGATCCGCCGCGGTCCGCCAACGTTCGGGGATCCCCGGCGCGGCTGGCCAGTTGGTCGACCGGTGTCACATTCCGGCCACCTGAGGTGCAGTGCAACTCCCTCCACAACAAGCGGCGCTTGGTGGGGCTGGCAGGGATCGAACCTGCGACCAACCGGTTATGAGGTGGCGGCCACTGTGCGCTGTGCTCACCTGCGGAAACGTTGGCCATTCGAGGCCTTGCGCGCGGTACCCGCCCCGCCCGGGCGCCAGCGCGACCACAGGAGATCGCCCCAGCGAGGGTGTGGGCAGCAGCCGCTATCAGAGGTTTCGCCTGCGACCGCCAGGCGCCCGGGGGGCTTTCGCGGAACTTCACCGACCCTTTGCCTCGCCGTTCGTCGGGGCAGGCAATCCTGGGCTTGACCGCGAGCCGGCCCGAGCCGGCCCGAGCCGGCCCGAGCCGGCCCGAGCCGGCCCGAGCCGGCCCGAGCCGGCCCGTGACGACAAGGATCAGATGGTGTGATGTTGCAGGATGGCGACCGGCGGGCGCCCCGACGGGGTGACCGGCCCGACCGTGGTAGGAGGTTGACGATGAGCGTGGACACCAAGCAGGCCGAGGACACCGCCCGATCACGGCGTCCCGTGCTGTGGGTCGGGGTGGGTGCCCTGGTCGTGGCCGGCGTCGTCGTCGTCGTCCTGGTGTGGTTCCAGCCCCAAAGGCTGCTGTTCGACGACGTCGTCGACGACCCGTTCCCCTCCGCGGCGTTCCCAGCCGCCGACGAGCAGGCGCCCGCGCCCGACACCGACGGACCGCCCGCCCGAGACCCCCTACCCGCCGGGGACCCCCCCGCCGCCGAGCAGCCACCTGCCGCCGGGGACCCCCCCGCCGCCGAGCAGCCACCTGCCGCCGAGGACCCCCCCGCCGCCGAGCAGCCACCTGCGGAGCCCGTCGCCACCGCAGCGGGCAGCTTCTCCTCGCGCCACCGCTACACCGTGGTCGGCACCGCGACCGTGTACCAGCTGGCCGACGGCTCGCGGACGTTGCGCCTGGAGGACTTCGAGTCCACCAACGGCCCTGGCCTGTTCGTGTACCTGACGGCCGCCGACGAGGCCAACTCGGACACGGAGCTGGACGCCGACTTCGTTGACCTGGGGGCACTGCGAGGGAACATCGGCAACCAGAACTATGACATCCCACCCGAGGTGGACCTCGACCACTACAACACCGTGGTCATCTGGTGCCGGCCGTTCTTGAGGGGGTTCGGAGCCGCGGACCTGGCGTCGGCGGGCTAGAGAGCTGCGACTTGGCGTCGACGCCAGACCGAAGCCCTGGGTTCTACCCTCGTGGACCGGCGGAACTCGGACGGTTTCCGCATCCGCCAACCCAGCGCCGGCACGCAGGTTACCCGGCGGTAGATGGGGTGGGAGGGACAGATATGTCGCTGAGACCCAATCTACCGGCCGGTAACCCGGGGGCGGACCCGAGGATCTACGAGATCCGGAGGCGATCCACATGCTCGCCGGCCCGGCCTCGGTCGACGAGCGAAGCAGGGGGATCACAGCCGCACGCCAAGCGGGGTCTTGTGGGGCTGGCAGGGATCGAACCTGCGACCAACCGGTTATGAGCCAGCTGCTCTGACCACTGAGCTACAGCCCCGATGTGGAAAGGCTAGTTCAGCCGCCCGCGGATTGTCGCACCCTCCTGCCACGTAACCCGAGGCTGGGACAGGAGGACGCGATGGGCTACCGGGGCAAGCTCGAGGAGCGGGCGCGGGCGCGGGAGTTGCGCGCGCATGGATTGACCATGGCCGACATTGCCGCACAGCTCGGCGTCGCCCGCAGCTCGGTATCGGTGTGGACCCGGGACGTCCCGTTCGTTCCCGATCACGACCGCACCCGAGAGCGGCGCAGGAAGGCGCGCCAGCGTGGCCCCAACGTCCTCCAGCGGCGCAAGCAGGAGGAGATCGAGCGCCTCCTGGCCGAGGGCGCCGAGCGCATCGGTCAACTGTCCGAGCGGGACTTCCTCATCGCCGGCGTGGCGCTGTACGCCGGCGAGGGTTCCAAGAGGGACGGCATGGTCGCGCTCGCGAACACCAACCCGACCTTCATCGCCTTCTTCTGCGCCTGGCTCCGTCAGTTCTTTGAAGTCGATGAGGCGCGCCTCCGCGTAAAGCTCTACCTGCATGAGGACCTGGACCTGGACGCGGCCATCACGCGTTGGTCGCTGGTCACCGCGATCCCACCTGCGCGGTTCAGCAAGCCGTACCGGGCCATTCCCGACGGCGGCATCCGCCACTCGAAGCACGTGTCCGGCTGTGCCACGGTGCAGTACTGCTGCTGCCAGACGCACCGCGCGATCATGGGGCTTGTTGGAGCCGTCATGGACGTCGGTCTGCCGACCGATGACTGACAGCGAACACCTGCTATCCTTTCCAGGACATTCCGGGGTAGCTCAATTGGCGGAGCGGCGCCCTGTTAAGGCGAAGGCTGTGGGTTCGAGTCCCACCCCCGGAGCAAGCGCCACACCACGAGGTGCTCCGCGCATCCTGCCCCCCCCATCAGCGCTGCTGCTAGGGTTTCGACGCGCCCTCCGGCCGGGCAGTATCTCCCTGCCGCGAACGCCGTCCACGACCACAGGAGTGTCCGCTATGCGCTTCCGCCTCGGCCTGTTCATCGGCCTCGTCATCGGCTACGTGCTCGGCGCGAAGGCCGGCCGGGAGCGCTACGCCCAGATCCAGCGCATGGCCCGCCAGCTGTCGCGCTCCGAGCCCGCGCAGCAGCTCAGCGGCGAGATCCGCTCCACGGCGTCGCGGGTCGGTGGGCAGCTTGAGTCCAAGGCCAGCGAGAAGGCCAAGGACCTGGAGTCCAAAGCCACGCGGAAGGCCAAGGACCTGGAGTCCAAGGCCAGCGAGAAGGTCACGCAGCTCACGCAGGCCGTGCGCAACGGCGGGACGGACGACGGACCGCAAGCGCAGTCCTGACGGTCACTCCAGTCCGTCCAGGCGCAGCGCCTCCACCACCGGGCTGACCGTCAGCCCGGGCTCGGGACCGCCAAGGGCGGCGTAGGCGATCCCGTCGACAACGACGGCGCCGAGCCCGTGTCGCGGCGCCTCCAGGCTCGGTAGGGCCCGCACTGCGCCCTCCGCATCGATGCACTCGACCTCACCGTAGGTGCGGTCGGGATCCTCGCCGCCGAGCACGCACGCCCCGGTGCCGGCTGACCAGAACCCGGCAACGCCACCCCGCGGCGTGGGCAGTGCCCCAACCGTGGTGATGCTCGCGCCCTCCACCAGGTCGACCGTGCCGAGGTTCGTGTCCAGCCCGGCGGTCCGGCCCCCCAGGAACCACGTTCGCCCCTGGCCGTCCCCGGCGGCCGCCAGGTGCTCGCGGGGCTGCGACAGGGCACCGATGCCCACCCACTCGTCGCCGTCGAGCACGAACACCTCCCCGGCGAGCCCGTCGGGGCCGACCCCGCCGCCGTAGACGATGCGCTCGCCGTCCCAGGCGGCGGCACCGGCCGCTCGCGGCGCGGGCAACGGCGGGCCCGTCACCCAGCTGCCGACTGCAAGGTCGAGCCGGTGCACCGCCGCGGTAGGCGCGTCGAAGCCCGATCCGGCGTACCCGCCCACGAGGTAGAGCGCCTGACCGGTGGCGACCAACGCCGCGTGGTGCACGGCCTCGGGGAGGTCGGGGCCATCCGACCACGACTCGAAGGTGGGGTCGAGCACCTGGACGCGGGCGGTCGCCTCCCCCTCCGCGGTGAACCCTCCGGCCGTCCACACCTGGCCCCCCAACGGGGCCACGGCGACCTCGGACAGGGCCAGGGGGGCCTCGGCGAGCGTCGTCCACGCCGCGGCCGGCCCGGGAGCTGGGACTGCGGCCTCGTCATCGTCGTCAGGGACCGGGTCGGTCGGCGTCGGGTCAACCTCCTCCACGGGGGCAGTAGCCTCGTCGTCGGGCCCGCAGGCCGCGAGCAGCACGACCGCCATCACGAGCACCACGCGCCGCACCATGCCGGTCAGCCTAGACGAGCTCCGGCGGCCCAGCCGTCACTCCAGGAAGTCCTTGAGGGCCTTGCTCCGCGACGGGTGGCGCAGCTTGGACAGCGTCTTGGACTCGATCTGGCGGATGCGCTCCCGGGTGACGCCGAAGTCCAGCCCGACCTCCTCCAGCGTCCGAGGCTGGCCGTCGGTCATCCCGAACCGCAGCTGGATGACCATCTGCTCGCGTTCGGTCAGGGTGTGCAGGATGCGATGGATCTGCTCCTGCATGAGCGCGAAGCTGGCCGCGTCGACCGGGACGACGGCATCAGGGTCCTCCAGGAAGTCGCCGAGGCTGGAGTCGTCCTCCCCCACGGGGGTCTCCAGGCTGACCGGCTCCTGGGACAGCTTCTGGATGTCGCGCACCCGATCTGCCGACAGCTCCAGCTCCCGACCGATCTCCTCGGGTGTGGGCTCGCGCCCCCGGTCCTGCAGCAGCTGGCGCTGCACGCGCACCACCCGGTTGATCGTCTCGACCATGTGCACGGGGATGCGGATGGTGCGCGCCTGGTCGGCGATGGCCCGCGTGATGGCCTGGCGGATCCACCACGTGGCGTAGGTGGAGAACTTGTAGCCCTTGGTGTAGTCGAACTTCTCGACCGCGCGGATGAGCCCCAGGTTGCCCTCCTGGATGAGGTCGAGGAACAGCAGGCCCCGGCCCACGTAGCGCTTGGCGATCGACACGACCAGGCGCAGGTTGGCCTCCACCAGCTTGCGCTTCGCCAGCTGCCCGCCCCGCTCGATGCGCCGGTACTCACGGATGCGCCCGGGGTCCGCGTCCGTCGCGGCGTCGGCGAGCAGCGCCGTGGCCGCCAACCCAGACTCCACGCGCTTGGCGAGGTCGACCTCCTCCTCGGCGGTGAGCAGCGGCACCCGGCCGATCTCCTTCAGGTACATGCGCACCGGGTCGCTCGACATCCCTTGCAGCGCGATCTCGTCCAGTCGGGCGCGTTCCGAGCGCGCGTCGGCCTGCCACCCCGGGGCGGGCTCGCCGCCGCCGCCATCGCCGGTGGGACCAGGGGTGAGCGGGTCCGGCCTCCTGGTGGCCATCTCCTCAGCCATCCCTTCCCTCGAGCAGGTCGCGCCGCCGCTGTTCCAGCTCGAACAGCTGCGCTTGGAGCTGCCGGCGCTCCGACACGTCCAGCTGCTCACCGACCTGGAACAGGCGCTCACGCACCACCTCGTGCTGGCGTTCGACCGCTCGCGCCCGCAAGCGGAGGATCACCTCACGCAGATGGCCCGGATCAGCCTCCACGGTCGGCTCCGAGAGAGCAAGTGCCCGCACCCGCACCCGGGTCTCGTCGTCGGGCAGGGCGGCGAGCACCTCGACGAGATCGCCCGTGTCCGTCGCGGACAGCGCCGCGTAGAGCTGCCGCGACATGGGCGCGCGGAAGTCCTCCTCCGTGACCAGCTTCCACTCCGGGGGCATCAACTCAGGCACCTGCAACGCCGCCCGCAAGACGTCCCGCTCCAGGCGCATCTGCGGGTCGCCTGCGCCCGCCGCCGATCCGGTGACGTCACCGGGCACGGCTGGGCGAGGTTGAGCCGGGGTGTGGTCGCGGCCCGCCGCCGCCAGGGCGGGCAGCTCGGCGTCCAGCTCGGCCTCGATGCGGTCGGCGGACAAGCCGACGGCCGGCGCGAGGACGTCGCGCATGTAGCGGTACCGCAACGCGCGGTCGGGGATGCGGGCCAGCAACGGAAACGTCGCCCGGTACGCCACCACCTGCGCCTCGGGGGTCGTGACGTCGGCGCGACGCAGAAGATGCTCGATCTGGAACTCCACCGCGGTCTTGACCTGCGCCAGCGCCTGCTCCACCCGCTCGGCGCCCTCGGCAGCCAGGTCGGCGGGATCGGCATCGGGCGGCAGGGGCAGCACCCCGACCTCCCGGACGCCGACCTCCTCGGCGAGGGCCCGGGCTCGGTCCGCGGCGGCGGCACCCGCGTCGTCGGCGTCCAAGGCGAGCACGACCCGCCCGGTGAAGTGCTCGAGCTGGCGGAAGTGATCAGCCGTCAGGGCGGTGCCGCAGGTCGCGACCGCGTGGCGGACCCCGGCGGTGTGCAGTCCGATGACGTCCATGTAGCCCTCGACCACCAGTGCGGCCTCACGCCGCTGCACCTCGGCTCGCGCCCAGTTCAGCCCGTAGAGCACGTGCGACTTGCGGTACACCTCCGTCTCGGGTGAGTTGATGTACTTCGGCGGGGAGCCCTCGCGCGGGGCGGTCCGCAGGGTTACTGCGGGCAGGATGCGCCCCCCGAAGGCCACGACATCCTTGCCGCTCTTGTCGAAGATCGGGAACATCACCCGCCCGCGGAACCGATCGATCGGCCCCCTGGCCCCCTCCGTGACCAGGCCGGCGCCGGCCGCCTCCTCGTCGGTGTAGCCGGTCTGGCGCAGGTGGCTGACCAGGAGATCCCAGGCGTCGGGCGCCCAGCCGAGGCGGAAGTGCTCGGCGTCGGCACGCTCCAGCCCCCGCGCCGCGAGGTAGGCGCGTGCCGGTGCTCCCTGGTTCCCGTTCAGCTGGGACTCGTAGAACCGCGCCGCTTCCAGCAGCACCTCGGTGAGGCGTGTCCGCCGCCCCAGCGCCCGCCGCTGGCCGGACGACAGCTCCTCGTACCGCAGCTCGAATCCGACGACCCTGGCGAGCCGTTCGACGGCCTCGGGGAACGTCAGTGCCTCGATCAGCTGCAGGAAGGCGTAGACGTCGCCCCCGACCTGGCAGCCGAAGCAGTGGAACAGCCCCCGGCCCGGATCGACGGTGAACGAGGGAGTCCGCTCCTCATGGAACGGGCACAGGCCGGTCAGCCGCGTGCCAGAGCGCTTCAGGCTGGTGTAGTCACCGATGACCGCGGCCAGGTCTGCGCGCCGGCGCAGCTCCTGGATGTCATCGTCGTTGATCCGGCCGGCCACAGGAACCCCTCGCTACCAGCGCTACGACCCGCAGCCTGGAGTCTACGGCGCGCCGGGTGCTCAGGCGGAGGGATCCCGGCCCGGCAGGAACACGGCCGCGAACGTGCGCAGAACATCCCCGTCGGTCAAGCCGGAGACATAGTCGAGGACCCGCGTCTCGGTCGGCGCCGCGCCGTGGTGCTCGGCGGGCATACGTTCGGGGTTCTCCAGGAAGAACACCACCAAGCTGCGCAGGCTGTGGATGGCCCGGTCGCGCTCGGCGCTCGCCATCGGGCGCTGGTAGAGCGCCGTGTCGAGGAAGGCACGCAGGCGGTCGAGCGCGACGGTGACCGGCGGGCTCATGCGCACGTCGGGCCGGTCGATCGAGACGGTCACGACGTCGCGGATCGCCGTGGCGATACGGCCGGCCGTGGTCGCACCGAGGGTGCCCACCACGTCGTCAGGCACGTTGCGGGTGCGCACGATCCCGACAGCGCACGCGTCCGCGAGGTCATAGGCCAGCGACGCGACCCGATCGGCCAGGCGGACAACCTGACCCTCGGCGGTCGCCGGCGCGGGCGTCCCCGAGGTGTGGTTCAGGATGCCGTCGCGGACCTCCCACGTCAGGTTCAGGCCGCTGCCCCCCTGCTCCAGGTGCTCCAGGTGCTCCACGACCCGCACGCTCTGCTCGTGGTGGCGAAAGGGCGCGGCGGTGAAGATCGACAGCGCCTCCTCACCGGCGTCACCGAAGGCGGTGTGCCCGAGGTCGTGGCCGAGCGCGATGGCCTCGACGAGGTCCTCGTTCAGCCGCAGCCCCCGGGCCATGGTGCGCGCGACCTGGGTGACCTCCAGGGTGTGCGTCAGGCGATCACGGCGGTGGTCGCCCCCCGCGGCGATGACGACCTGCGTCTTGTCACGCAGGCGGCGGAACGCCCGGGTGTCGGTGATGCGGTCCCGGTCGACCTGGAACGCGGTGCGCAGCGGGTCAGCCTCCTCGAAGCGGTCCCGGCCCTTGCTCTCCGAGGCCAGCGTGGCCCACGTGGAGAGGCTGGCGCGCTCCAGATCCTCGGTGCGCTCCCGGACTGCGTCGAGATGCTTCACGGCTCCAAGCGTAGCATCGGGCGTAGGCCGAACACCGACACGGCGGTCCGACAGGAGTGCGTATGGCCAGCCCGAAGGCCCCCGACATGCAGCGCGCGTCCGACCAGGTCCGGCCCCGGGAGCTGCTGGTCGCCGCGCGCGTGGCCGACGCGCTGGTCTACGCCGTGGGCCTCGCCGGTGTGCTCGCCGGCGGGCTGCTCTTCCGCGACGGCGGGATCGGCTTCGCCATCGTGGCGTGGGCGCTCACCTTCGTCGGCGGAGCGGGTCTGCGGCTGGCGGCGTGGGGCGCCCGGGCCCTGGCCGAGCTGCTCCAACGCAGCCGCCGGCTCGAGGACGACCTCGCCGCGCTCCTGCGAGAGCGAGCGGCTGCGCCCCCGCCCCAGGCGCCGCCGGGCCCGGGAGACGCGCCGGCGGACCCCTACAAGCGCTGGGGCGGCTACCACTGAGGGTCAGCGGCGCAGGGATGGCTCACCCCAGGAGCTGGAGCCGCTCTTCGAGGTAGTCGGGCAGCCGCTCGATCGCGACGCGGTCCTGGGCCATGGTGTCGCGGTCGCGCACCGTGACCGCACGGTCCTCCTCGACCGTCTGGAAGTCGACGGTCACGCAGAACGGCGTGCCGACCTCGTCCTGGCGGCGGTAGCGCTTGCCGATCGAGCCGGCGTCGTCGTACTCGGTCATCCACCGCGGCTTCAGCAGGTCGCTGACCTCACGGGCGGTGGGCACGAGCTGCTCCTTGCGCGACAGTGGCAGCACGGCCACCTTGGTCGGTGCGAGCGCGTGGTGCAGCTTCAGGACCGTGCGGTGCTCCTGCTTGCCGCTGGCCGACGTCGCGGTCTCGTCTCGGTAGGCGTCGACCAGGAAGGCCAGGGCAGCGCGGTCGACGCCGGCGGCGGGCTCGATCACGAAGGGGACGTAGCGCTCGTCGCGCTCCTGGTCGTAGTAGGACAGGTCCTTGCCGCTGAACTCGGCATGGCGGCGCAGGTCGAAGTCACTGCGGTTGGCGATGCCCTCGAGCTCGGACCACGCGAACGGGAAGCGGTACTCCACGTCCACGGTGGCCTTGGCGTAGTGGGACAGCTCGTCGGTGCCGTGGGGGCGGATGCGCAGGTTCTCCGGGCGCATGCCGAGGTGCAGGTACCAGTTCCACCGCTGCGCGATCCAGTAGGCGTGCCACTGCTCGTCGGCCCCCGGTCGCACGAAGAACTCCATCTCCATCTGCTCGAACTCGCGCACCCGGAAGATGAAGTTCTTGGGCGTGATCTCGTTGCGGAAGCTCTTGCCGACCTGAGCGATGCCGAAGGGCAGCTTCCGACGGCTGGTCAGCTGCACGTGGGCGAAGTCGACGAACATGGCCTGGGCGGTCTCGGGCCGCATCCACACCTGGTTGCTGGTGTCCTCGGCCGGCCCGACGAACGTGCGGAACATGAGGTTGAACGCCCGTGGTTCGGTGAACTCCTTGCCGCCGCAGCTCGGGCAGAAGGGCTCCCCGGCGTTGTTCGTGTCCATCTGGTCGGCGCGGTAACGGTGGTTGCACGCGGCGCACTCGACCAGCGGGTCGGTGAACCCCTCCACGTGGCCCGACGCCTCCCACACCCGCGGGTGCATGAGGATCGACGCGTCGAGCGCGACGACGTCGTCGCGCAGCTGCACCATGGCGCGCTTCCACGCGGCCTTGACGTTGTCCTTCAACGCCGCGCCGAGGGGGCCGAAGTCCCACGCACCACGCAGGCCGCCGTAGATCTCTGAGGACTGGAAGATCAGCCCGCGGCGCTTGCACAGCTCCACGATGGTGGCCATGTCGGTGTCGTGGGCGCCCGCCGTGGTGTCGGCGTCGGGGGCGACGTGCTCGACGTCGGCCACGGGCTCGGGAGGCAGGTCGCGGGCGGCCGGGCTGTCGGTCATCGTGTCTCGTTCCTGGGCAGGCTGAATCCCCGGGTGGTGCTCCGAGGGGGGTCCAGAGCCTACCCCATGCCGCGGTCCGCGGGCCTCACAGGATCTGCGACAGGAACAGCTTCGTGCGCTCCTCCCGGGGGTTGGTGAAGAAGTGCTCGGGCGTGCCGACCTCGACGATCTGGCCCTCGGCCATGAACACGACGCGGTGGGCGACCTGGCGGGCGAAGCCCATCTCGTGGGTGACGCAGATCATGGTCATGCCCGACTCGGCGAGCTCCTGCATCGTGTCGAGCACCTCCTTGATCATCTCCGGATCAAGGGCCGAGGTCGGCTCGTCGAACAGGATCGCCTTGGGCTGCATCGCCAACGCGCGGGCGATCGCGACACGCTGCTGCTGACCGCCCGACAGCTGCGCTGGGTGCTTGTCGGCCTGCTCGGGGATGCGCACGCGCTCGAGCATCTCCATCGCGACCGTGTTGGCCTTCTTCTTGCTCCACCGCCGGACGTGGCGGGGCCCGAGCGTGATGTTCTCCAAGACCGTGAGGTGCGGGAAGAGGTTGAACTGCTGGAAGACCATGCCGACCTCGCGGCGGATCTCGGCGATGTTGCGCACGTCGTCGCCCATCTCGATGCCGTCGACGACGATGCGGCCGCGGTCGTGCTTCTCCAGCCGATTGATGCAGCGGATCAGGGTCGACTTGCCCGACCCGGACGGCCCGCACACGACCACGACCTCCTGGCGGCCGACCGCCAGGTTGATGTCCGTCAGCGCCTGGAAGTCGCCGAAGACCTTGTCGACGCCCTCACAGGAGATCATGACGTCGCCACTGCCCCCGACCTGGGTGGCGTCGGCTGGCACGGCATGCTCGGTCATGTCCCCACCCCTCTGCGGCGCCTGCGGCGCGGCTGGTCTCCGGTCATCTGGTCCCCACTCCCAGTCGCTTCTCGAGGCGCTGGCTCGCCCGGGACATCGTGAAGGCGACGGACCACAGGAGGAAGCCGGCGAACAGCAGGGTCTCGGCCTGCAGGCCCTGCCCGGCGAATCCCTCCTGCCTGGTCACCGCCCGGGCCACACGCAGGACCTCGGTCAGCCCGATGAGCGACACCAGCACCGTGTCCTTGGTGAGGCTGATGAACTGCCCCACCAGGGCCGGGATGACGTTGCGCAGCGCCTGGGGCAGCACGATCAGCCGGGTCGTCTTGATGGGCGACAGGCCGATGGCCTTGGCGGCCTCCACCTGCCCCGCCGGCACGCTCTGCAGCCCGCCGCGGACGTCCTCGGCGACGTAGGCGCCGGCGAACAGCACGAACGCGACCAGGGCGCGGGTGACCTGGTCGGGCCGCGTCATGCCCTCGGGGACGAAGAAGCCCAGCATGGTCGCACCGAAGATCAGCAGGGCGATCAGGGGCACACCCCGGATCAGCTCGATGTAGCCGACGCACACGACGCGCACCGCGGGGAACGTCGAGCGGCGCCCGAGCGCGAGCAGGACACCGAACGGGAACGACAGGGTGATCGCCGCGACGGCGAGGAAGACGTTGAGCAGCAGCCCCTGGAAGTTGGAGTAGGTGAGGGGGCTGCCCGTGGTGAACGCCGCGTAGGCGCCGAACACCGCCGCCACGTACACCACGGGCATGTAACGCCCGGCTCGCGGCGGCAGGCGCACACCGACCGACCGGGCCGCGAGGGCCGCGAGACCCGAGGCGACCACCATCAGCGCGGGGGTGGGGGTGCGGGTCAGCGCGAGCAGGACGGCCAACACGATCAGCCCCGGCGCGGCGGTCCGCAGCAGCTCCACCGGGGCGGCGCGACCGCGCCGCCTGGCGGCCACCCCGACGCCCAGGCCCGATACCACCGATATCAGCACGATGGCGACCCACACGCGGAACAGCTCGCCACGCGGGAAGGTGCCGACCAGGAAGGTCGTGAGGTTGACCCGCACGATCTCCCAATTGGCCGTCACGAATACGAACATCAGCAGCCGGAAGACCGCATAGCCGAGGAGCATGCCGAACGCGAGGGTCAGCACCGTGT
Organism: Egibacteraceae bacterium; assembly: GCA_040905805.1. Classification (NCBI taxonomy): domain Bacteria; kingdom Bacillati; phylum Actinomycetota; class Nitriliruptoria; order Egibacterales; family Egibacteraceae; species Egibacteraceae bacterium. The sequence goes on from JBBDQS010000094.1 coordinate 12,898, forward strand.
TGGAGCCGGTGCTGAACAGGTTCAGCCGCAGCCACTCGCCGGGTGTGGCCGCAGGCTTGGTGAGCGGGTCCGTCTCGACCAGTGCCGGCTCGTCGGTCGGCTCGACCGGGGGCGTCTGCACGCTGCCGGCCACCTACCGGCCCTCCAGTGCGAGCGTGCGGTTCACGATGTTCGCCATCGCCGAGATGACCAGTGACAGCACGAGGTAGCCGAGCGCGAGGATCGCCACCGACTGCGGCGCCGGGTTGGCGTTGCCGATGACGGTCAGCGTCACCCGGGTGAGCTCGACGTAGCCGACGAGGATCGCCAGCGACGAGTTCTTCGTGAGGTTCAGGTACTGGCTGGCCAGCGGCGGCACGGCGATGCGGGCCGCCTGTGGCAGGATCACGTAGCGCATCCGCTGGAAGCCCGTCAGCGCGATGGACTGCGCAGCCTCGGTCTGCCCCTTGGGCACGGCCAGGATCGATCCGCGGACGATCTCGGCGATGTGGCTCGCGGTGTAGATGACGAGGCCGGCGAGCAGCGCTCCGTACGTGGGCTGCAGCTCGATGCCGCCGGTGACCAGGCGGCCCTCGCGGGTGGGCATGGTCACCTCGACGGGCGCACCGAGGGCGACGTAGCCGATGCCACCGATGACCAGCACCGCGCCCAGGCCCCACAGGATGCGGTGGTGCGGGGTGCCCGTCTCGTCGAACCTGCGGGTGCGCCAGACGCCGAGGACGACCGCCACGGCCAGGCCCACACCGAGGACCGCGAGAAAGGGCCCGAGCGGTTGGGTCGCCTCGCCCCACACCATCCAGATGCCGCGGGTGGACAGGATCATGGCCCCGAAGATGTTCACCGCGTCGGAGATGCCCGGCAGGGCGGCGAGCACGACCGCGAAGTACAGGAACGCGATGATGAGCAGCACGGGGGTGTTGCGGATCGCCTCGACGTACACGGCGGCGGCCTTGCGGATCAACCAGTTGCTCGACAGGCGGGCGACGCCGAGCAGGACCCCGATGATCGTCGCCAGCGCGATGCCGACGACGGCTACCCGGATGGTGTTGGCGTAGCCGACCAGCAGGGCGTCGCGGATCGGCTGGCTGGGGCGGAAGTCGTCCGCCCCGCGGATGTCGAAGCCCGTCGGCTGGTCGAGGAACCCAAAACCCGTCGGCAGCCCCTGCGCCCGGAGGTTGCCCACCAGGGTCGTGTAGAGGAAGCGCAGCATGAGGAAGACGGCCAGCACGAACACGATCTGGGAGAGGACGCGCAGGACGCGCACGTCCCGCCATGGGGGCGGGCGCGTCTGCGTGGTGCTCGTCACCGCCTCGCCGCCGCCCGCCATGCCGGTCTCCTGGTCGCGCGCTGCGCTCCACGCTACGCGATGGAACGGCCGCGCTGTGGTGCAGCGGGGGCGGTGACGTCGCCGTCACCGCCCCGGGGTCCTAGCGGTACGGCGGCGCGTACAGCAGGCCGCCCTCGGTCCAGAGGTTGTTCTCGCCGCGCTCCAGTCCCAACGGCGTGTCAGGGCCGAGGTGTTGTGCGAACAGCTCGCCGTAGTTGCCGACCGCCTCGATCATCGTGCGGTTGAAGTCGGTGTCGAGTCCGATACCCGGGTCGAACACGACGCCCTCGTCGTCGCCCTCGAGGCCCTCCAAGCCGAGGAACCGGCGGATGTCGAGGTCCTCGCTGTCGTCGAAGTCGGCGATGTTCTCCGAGGTGATCCCGAACTCCTCGGCCTGGATCAGGCCGATGACCGCCCAGTTCACCGCGTCGAACCACTCCTGGTCACCGTCGGCGACCGCGGGCCCGAGCGGCTCCTTCGAGAAGACCTCGTCGAAGATCACGAGCGAGTCGGGGCCGCCGGACTCCTCGGGGTAGACCGCGCGGCGCGACGCGAGCTGGCTCAGGTCCGAGGTCCACCCGTCGCAGGCCTCGGCGATGAACGCCTCCTGGATGTCGTCGGCGTCGCTGAAGGTCTGCGGCTCGTAGGCGATATCGGCGAAGCGGGTGGCGAGGTTGAGCTCCGTGGTGGTGCCCTCCAGGACACAGATGACGGTGTTCTCCATGTCGTCGATGGATTCGAACCCGTCGTCGGCGCGGACCATCATCCCCTGCCCGTCGTAGTACGTCGTCGTCACGAAGGCGGCGCCCTCGGTGCCGTCACGGCTGGCGGTCCAGGTCGTGTTGCGGCTGAGCACGTCGATCTCGTCGGCCTGCAGTGTGGTGAAGCGCTCGGCGACCGCGATGGGTCGGAACTCCACGGCGTCGGCGTCGCCCAGCACCGCCGCGGCGATCGCCCGGCAGATGTCGACGTCGAAGCCCGCGGCCTCACCGTCCTCGCCGATGACGCCGAATCCGGGCACGACGTCGTTGATGCCGCAGATCAGCTCGCCGCGGCTGCGGACCTCCTCGAGCTTGCCGCCGGTGTCGCTGTCGGTGTCGTCATCCTGGGCGACGTCGTCATCGAGACCCACGTCGTCGGTATCGTCAGGCAGGTCGGGCTCCTCATCGGCCCCGTCGTCGGTGCACGCGGCGGCGAAGAGCGCCACCAGGAGGACCAAGAGCCAGACCGTCAAGGGCGTCTTGCGGGTTGCCTTGCGCATGGGTACCTCGTTCTGGGCAGCGTCGCCGCCCGCCAGGTCGCACGGGCTCCCCTGCGCCCATGCCGTCACCTGAGCGTAAACCACCGCGCACGGGCTGTCACTACCCCAATAGTTGCGCGGAGGTCGCCTGATGCCGGTTGGCCGCGTCCGCTTGTCGCACGCGGTCGGGCGTCCGTGGCCGGGGCCCCACCGGCGGCATACTGGAGCCCCATGCCTTCTTTTGTGGCCGGCTTCGTCGTGTTCGCCACGTCGGCGGCGGTGCTGGTCCTGGAGATCCTGGCCGCCCGGCTGCTCGCGCCCTATGTGGGCGTCACGCTGGAGACCTACACCGGCATCATCGGAACCGTGCTGGCCGGCATCGCCCTGGGCAGCTGGTACGGCGGCAAGCTGGCCGACCGGGTGGACCCCCGCGTGATCCTCGGCCCGATGGTGCTGGGCGGCGGGGTGCTGGCCCTCGCGGCAGTGCCGGTCGTCACGTTCTTCGGCGCGACGCTCGGCGGGGGCGGGGGCCCGCTGGCCGTGGTGGTGCTGTCCGCCGTGGGGTTCTTCGCGCCCGCCGCGGTGCTGTCCGCAGTGACGCCCACAGTCGTCAAGCTGCAGCTCGACAGCCTCGACGAGACCGGGCGGGTGGTCGGCCGCCTGTCCGCGCTCGGCACCGCCGGTGCCATCCTCGGCACGTTCCTGACCGGGTTCCTGTTGGTGGCGGCCTGGCCGAGCCGCCCGATCGTGTTCGGCCTCGGGGTGGCGCTGGTGCTCGGCGGCGTGGCGCTCTGGTGGTGGCTCGCGCCGTCGCGCACGGACTTCCCCGCCGGCCTGGTGGTCCTCGCCCTGATCGCCGGTTCCCTGACCCTGCTGGTGTCGGTCCCCTGCGACTTCGAGAGCGCGTACTTCTGCGCCCGGGTCGAGGCGGCCGACGACCGCGACAGCGGCCGGATCCTGGTCCTCGACCGCCTGCGGCACAGCTACGTGGACCTGGAGGACCCTGGCTACCTCGGCTTCGGCTACACGCAGGTGTTCGCCGATGTCGTGGAGACGGTCGCACCAGACGGGGGGCCCGTGGACGCCCTGCACGTCGGTGGCGGCGGCTTCACGATGCCCCGCTACCTCGCCGCGGAGCGCGCCGGGTCCCACAGCCTTGTGCTGGAGCTCGACCCGATGCTCGTCGACATCGCGCGCGACGAGCTCGGCCTGGCCACTGGCGAGGACCTGCGGGTGCAGACCGGCGACGCCCGGCTGGGTGTGGCGGCGCAACCGCCGGAGCGTTGGGACGTGGTGATCGGCGACGCGTTCGGCGGTCTCGCGGTCCCCTGGCACCTGACGACCGTCGAGTTCGCCCGTGACATCCAGGAGACCCTGCGCCCCGACGGGGTGTACATGCTCAACGTCATCGACTACGGGCCGCTGCACTTCGCCCGCGCCGAGGCGGCGACCCTGGCAGCGGTCTTCGAGCACGTCGCCCTGGTGGCCCCGCCCGAGCGGGTTGCCGGGGCCGAGGGCGGCAACTTCGTCCTGCTGGGCGCGGACACGCCCCTGGACGTGGCCGGGCTGCGGGCGGCCATCGCCGCGCACGACGGCCAGGACGAGGTCGTCGCGGGCGAGCGCTACCAGGACTTCGCCGGGCAGGCGCCGGTCCTGTTCGACGACTACGCGCCCGTGGACCAGCTGTTGACCCCCCGCACGCCGTAGGCCGCGAGGCGTCAGCCGGTGCGCGCCCCCTCACGGGCGAAGGCCTCGACCAGGGTCCACGGGGCGTGGCAGATCGACGCGATGGACTTGCCCTGATCGGCGTAGTCGCGGTGGGCGGGGGCCTTAACCCCGGACTACACCTTGCCGAACCGGCGGTGGCGGCGCTGGTACTCGGCGACCGCCGCGTAGAGGTCCGTGCGGTCGAAGTCGGGCCAGAGCACGTCGGTGAACACAAGCTCGGCGTAGGCGGCCTGCCACAGCAGGTAGTTGGAAAGGCGCTGCTCACCGGAGGTGCGGACCAGGAGGTCGACGTCGGGTGCGTCCGGTCGGTACAGCCGCGACTGCACCGACTTCTCGGTCACCTTGTCGGGGCGCAGCCGTCCGGCGGCGGCGTCCGCGGCGATGCGGCGGGCGGCGTCGACCAGCTCGGTGCGCCCGCCGTAGTTGAACGCAACCTGGAAGGTCATGCGGGTGTGGTGGGCGGTGCGCTCCTGGGTCTGCTCGATCATCTCGACCAGGCGGCGGGGCACCGGCCGGTCGGTGCGTCCGAGGAAGCGCACCCGCACGCCGCGCTCGTCCAGCTCGTCGGCCCGGCGCAGCAGCAGGTCCCGGTTGAAGTTCATGAGCCAGCGCACCTCTGACGGCGGGCGCTTCCAGTTCTCCGTGGAGAAGGCGTACACGGTGAGGTAGGACAGGCCGAGCTCCAGTGCGCCCTCCACGGTGTCGAAGAGAGCCGCCTCCCCGGCCTCGTGGCCGGCGTGGCGGGGCAGGCCGCGCTGGCCCGCCCAACGGCCGTTGCCGTCCATGATGATCGCGACGTGCGCGGGCAGGTGCTCGGGGTCGAGGTCGGGGCGGCTGCTCACCGCGGCACCAGGGCCCAGGACTTGAGGGGCTTGCCGAGGTGGTAGGTGACGAAGCTGTTGACCATCGCGGCCACGGCTCGGCGGACCTCTACCTCACCCGGGGCGAGGGTGACCTGATACAGGTCGGCGTGTGCCAGCCGGCGCAGCAGCGCCACCGTCGCCGGGTCCAGACCGCGGCTTCCCGGCGGCGCGCAGGTCGGGCAGAGCAGGCCGCCAGCAGCGATGTGGAAGACCGTGTGCGCGCCGGGTGCGCCGCAGCCGGCACAAGCGTCGAGGTAGGGGTGGTAGCCGGCGACGCCGGCCAGGCGCAGCAGCCACGCGTCGAGCATGGACGCCGGGTCCGTCGGGGGTTGAGCGAGGGCCCGCAGGCCGTCGAGCAGAAGCAGGAACAGCGCGTTGGCGCGCTCGTCCTCCTGAGCGACGCGGTCGGTGGCCTCCACCATCGCCGACCCGCACGCCGACAGCACGAAGTCCGCCCGCACCGCCGCGTGCGGGGTGACCAGCTCGGCCTGGCTGACGATGTCGAGGTTGCGACCCTCGTACAGCTGCAGGTCGACGTGGCTGAACGGCTCCAGACGTCCGCCGAAGCGCGACGTGGTGCGCCGCACGCCTTTGGCCACGGCGCGGACCTTGCCGCGCCCCTGCGTCAGCAGGTGCACGATGCGGTCGGCCTCGCCGAGCTTGTAGGTGCGCAGGACGATGCCCTGCTCGCGGTACAACGCCATGGGCATCCAGCGTAGGTGCGCGCGGGCCCGCACGGCCGCAACCGACTCACGTGTCAGGCGCCGGTCGGGTTCGCGCGGCGGCGCAACGCCGCGAGGTCCTTCACGATGACCGCACGCCCGCGCCGCTCGACGTACCCGCGCTGCTCGAAGGCGTGCAGGGTCTGGTTGACGCTCTGCCGTGACCCGCCGACCATGGCGCCGAGGTCGGACTGGGTCAGCTTCAGGTGCAGCTCCACGCCGTCGGCCGTCGGTTGCCCGTCCGTCTCGACCAGGGCGAGCAGCAGCTTCGCCACACGGGCCTCGAGGTCCAGGAACACGAGATCGCCGGCCTGTTCGTTCTGGCGGCGGATCATGGTCCCGAGCGATCGCAGCAGCATGTCGGCGACGCTGCGCTGCGTGGCGAGCAGGTCGAGCAGTGTGGCCCGCGACAGCGTCACGACGGTGGTCGGCTCGACCGTCTCGACGGAGGCCGACGCGGTGGTGCCCTCGATCGCGCCCAGCTCGCCGAACACCTCGCCCGGCCCGAGCGTCGCCACGATCAGCGTGGCGCCCTCCGGCGAGGAGATCACGACCTTGACGAGCCCCTCGGCGATGACGAACAGGCTGTGCGCGGGATCGCCCTGGCGCACGATCGGTTGGCCCTTCGGGTACCGACGGCTTCCGGTCACGTCCGCCAGGGCGTCGATGTCGGTCTGGGTCATCCCGGCGAACACCGAGGTCGAGGCGAGCAGAGCCGCGCGCTTCGCGGACTTCACCGGCGTGTGCGCCGCGTGTCGGGAGCCATGGCGAGGAGGCTAGCGCGAGTTGTCTGCGCGGGGCGATCGGCAGGCGGGTGGGACTCGCCCACCAGAGTGTCGGGAGGATGACAGCCGCGGTGTCGGGCCGGTGACAGCTCGAGCGATACCCGTCGTGCACCATGGGCATCAGTCGCGCTCGAGCACGCAGATCGGGCGGACCGAGCGTCACAGAGGGGGCGGACAGGCGGGAGCGGGGGCTGGGCCGCGCGGGGCGGCCCGGCCCCCTCGCATTCGGGCGACGGGCCCGGTTCCCGCTGAACATCATCCACCGGGCTGTCAGGAAGTGGTCGAGCTCGGTCAGGTCGCTGCGCTGGTAGCGCTCGCCGACCTCCACGGTCACCCTGCTGGACGTCCCCCGCGGGCCGGGCCAGCGCCGCCGGCACTCGTACCGCACGAGCGCTCCGTCCCCCGTCACGCGCATCCGCGACCACAGGTAGGGCATCCCGTAGGTGGCGCGGGCCACGAGGACAGCCGCCAGACGGGCGGCGTCCAGCGAGAAGAACCAGACCCCCGACCGCCCGTCCCGATCACGCACGTAGGTGCGCACGTTGGTCTCGCAGAAGCGCGACAGCCATGGCACCGGCCGCACACCGGGCAGCGTCACGGTCATCACGAACGGGACGAGCCCGACCCACGCGGACCCGTCACAGGTCTCGACCTGCAGGGCATCCGGCAACAGGCGGGCGACCGCGTCGGCGTCGACGCGCCAGTGCAGGAAGGTCAGCGCCTCCCACCCCTGGAGCATGACCGGGCGCCGCACCTGGTGCGGGCAGCTCGCTCGGTCGAAGTCGGCGTCGTCCACGTCGATGGCCGGTCAGTAGCCGAGACGCTCGAGCTTCTTCGGGTCGCGCTGCCACTCCTTCATCAGCTTCACCCGCAGGTCGAGGTAGACCCGCCCGCCGAGGATCAGCTGGAGCTCCTCCCGGGCGCGCGTGCCGATGTCACGCAGGACCTGGCCCCCCTGGCCGATCACGATGCCCTTCTGGGAGTCGCGCTCGACGTAGATCACCGCGTGGACGCGCGTGACGGCGCCCTCATGGTCGGGGGGCTCCACCTCGTCGATGACCACGGCGATGGAGTGGGGCACCTCCTCGCGCATGAGGGTGATGGCCTTCTCCCGGATGATCTCGGCCAGGTGCTGCTCGCGGGACTGGTCGCTGACCTGGTCCGCCGGGAAGTAGGCCGGGCCTTCGGGCAGGCGCGCGGCGACCAGCTCGACCAGGGTGTCCACACCCGCGCCCGTGGCCGCGGAGACGGGGACGATCTCGTCCCACTCCCCCAGTTCGGCCAGGCGTGTCAGGGCGGGCAGCTGGCGGGGGCCGGGGAGGCGGTCGACCTTGTTCACCACGGCGATCACCGGCGTGGTGACGTCGGCGAGCAACCCGGCGAGGAACTGGTCGCCACGGCCGATGCCGTCGGCGCCGTCGACCAGGAAGACGATGCAGTCCACGTCCGACAGCGTCCCCCGCGCCACGTCGTTCAGCCGCGTGCCCAACGTGGTCTTGGGCTTGTGGATGCCCGGGGTGTCGACGAAGACGATCTGGAGGTCCTCGCCGTGCTCGTCGGCCGCCGGGCGATGCAGCACGCCCCGGATGGCATGGCGGGTGGTCTGCGGCACCGCGGTCGTGATCGCGACCTTCTGGCCGACCACGGCGTTCAGCAGCGTCGACTTGCCCACGTTGGGGCGCCCGACGATCGCCACGAATCCTGACCTCATCCTCCGCACCCTACCGGGTCCTTGTCCGCGCCGGCTCCGGGTCGGTGCACGCAGAGGGGGCGCGACCCGGGGTCGCGCGGCGGCCGGTCAGCCGTCGGTAGGGGGGGCACCGACATCCAGGGTGACGGTGATCTCGTCGGTGCCGCGCACGACGGTCAGGTCGAGCGTGCCGGGGGCGTCGAGCTCCTGCAAGAGCGAGAACAGCGACTCCGCGCTGGGTACGGGCCGGCCGTCGGCTGCGATCACGAGGTCGCCGCGGCGCAGGCCCGCGCGCTCGGCCGGGCTGCCCTCCTCCACGCCCCGGACCAGCAGGCCCTCGCGGTCGGGCAGGCCGACGGCGTCGCGCAGCCGGCGGGCGATGTGGGGCGGTGCCAGGGCCAGGCCGAGGTGCACGCGCCGGGGGCGCTCGCCCCGGCCGAGGGCCTCGACGCGGGCACGCAGGTCGGCGTCGGCGGGCAGCGCGAGATAGAAGCCGCCGCGCAGCCGGTTGGTGTTGAGACCGACCACGCGCCCCTCCCGGTCGAGCAGCGGCCCCCCCGACGAGCCGTGGGCGAGCGGGGCGCTGTGCTCGATGCTGCCGGTGATCCGCCGGCCCCGTGGCCCCCGGAAGGTCTGGTCGGTCGCCGACACGAAGCCGAGGGTGGCGCGCAGACCACGCCCACCCGGGTTGGCCAGAGCGACCACCAGGGTCCCGAGGCCCGTCGGCTCGTCGGCCCAGGCCACGGGGGGTGCGTCCCCGGTGTCCACCGTGAGGACCGCGACGTCGCCGTCGACGTCGGCGGCCGCGACCTGCCCCGGCGTGCCGCGTCCGTCGGCGAAGGTCACCGTGGTCTCGGGCCCGTCGACGTTGTGCGCGTTGGTGAGCACGCGACCCTCGCCGACGACCACGCCGGTGGAGCCCCAGCCGGAGCGCCTGCCAGGGTGCTCGCCCGGGTGCCGCCCCCGATGGGCGGGGCGCTGGCCGACCCCGACCACCGCGGGGCCCACCTGGGCCCCGACGCTGCGGATGATCTCCTCGAGCTGCGCTGCTGCATCCATGTTCGACCCTTCCAGACCGGCCCACTCGCCACGCGCCGTAGCGTCACTTGCATAATGCTACTCGCTAGCCAACAACGGTGCCTGTCGCGGTGGGTAGGCTGACCGCATGGACACGGACCCGTCCCCGCTGGCGGCAGCGCTCGCGCGGGTGGGCGACCGCTGGAGTCTGCTGATCGTGGCGGCGCTGCTGGACGGCCCCCGCCGGTTCAACGACCTCCAGGGGGCGGTCGCCGGCATCGCCCCGAACATCCTGTCGCGGCGGCTGGCCGACCTGGAGCGCGAGGGCGTGCTCGGGTCCGCGCCGTACTCGACGCGACCCCTGCGGGTGACCTACGAGCTGACGGCCGCGGGCCATGAGCTGGCCAGCGCGCTGCGTCTGCTGGCCCAGTGGGGGGCGGCCCACGCCGACACCGACGAGGCCATCCGCCACGAGGCCTGCGGCACCCCCGTGCAGGCCGTCTGGTACTGCCCGACCTGCGCACGCCCGGTCGACGAGGACGAAGCCAGCGACCTCAGCTACGTGTAGGCGCGCTTGCATTGCGACCCGTTGGGGACGTCATGGCGCAACGGCACCGTGTCGCCAGCGGGACCGTGGACGCGGCGCGCCGGCACTCAGTTCTCTGGGGGCAGTGCGCCCGCCAGGCCCCCGACGACGCGCCGGTAGGCGGCCAGGTCGGCGGGACGCGACCGTAGGATCTCCAGCACGCGACCGTCGTCCACATCGGCGTAGCCGTGCACCAGCAGGTTGCGGAAGCGCGCGGCGTTCGCCATGGAGCCCGCCAGCTCGTCATCGAGCAGACCGTGCTCGTGCAAGATGTGGAAGGCGTCGGCGAACGACTCCGGAATTCGCAGACCCTCCGAGGAGATCACGTGCTCGGCAGCGTCGATCGCGGCCTCGATCGCCACGACGAACGCGTACTTGACCGCACGAATCGTCGTCGGGTCGGTGCGCAGCACGTCGTCGTCACGCTCCGCCAGGGTCGCGAGCACCTCCAGCTCGGTCGCCATCGCCGCGAGCAGGCGGTGCAGCCTGGCCGTGTCGACCATCAGGCGTCGCCCCGGGCGATGGCTGCCAGGCGCTGCTGGCGCAACGGTCGCGCGTGCTGCTCGAAGTCGTGGAACTGGCGGAACGTGAGGCTTTCGTAGCGCACCCGCGCCGGCTCGTCGCGGACGAACAGCACCTGGCGCTCGGCGAGCACCCGGCCGGCCAGCGCGATGCGCGCGTCATTCAACACGAGCAAGGCCTCGACGGGGCCGACCCGGCAGGCGCGTTCGAGGGTGCCAGCCAGCCGCAGTGACAGGTCGAGGCGCTGGTCGGGGGGCACCGCCTCGTCGAGGTACACCGCCACGTCCACGTCGCTGCGCGGGTGCGTCCGCCCGGTGGCCTGGGACCCGAACAGGTAGGCGAACAGCACGGGGGTGTCGGCGAACACCTCCCGTGCGACATCGCGCAGCGGCTGCAGCACGTCCATCGGGTCATCGTAGGACCCAGGTGCGTGACCCCGCCGCGTCTCGCGCCGGCGCCCGTCGTGCTCACCCTGACCGCCGCAGGCAGGAACGCCAGCCGAGCACGCTGCGCCCGGCCACGCGCGCGGGAAGGTGGCCTGGCCACGCGACCACCGCCAGGGTGGTGCACTGGCCCGGCCACGCGCGCGGCGGCGCGCCCGGCGGTCGCCAGAAACCCGCCGTCACACGTCAGCGCAGGTGCGCCGCGACCTCGTCGGCAGCATCCTGTCCGTACGCGTCGGCCATGCGGGCTACGAAGCTCGGCGGGTCCACGCGGTACTCCTGGGTGCCGACGGACTCGAGCACGCGGGTGGCCAGCACCGCACCAGTCTGGGCGCTGCGCTGCAGGTCCAGGCCCCATGCACGACCGGTCAGGAACCCGGCGCGGAACGCGTCGCCGACGCCGGTGGGCTCCAGGTGCGCGCCGTCGTCGGGCACCACCGCGGGCACCTCGACGGGGGCCTCACCGGCCTGCTCGATCAGGCAGCCCTTGGCGCCCAGGGTGGTGACCCGCACGCCGACCCGGGCGAGGACCTCGTCGGCGGACCACCCGGTCTTCTTCTCGCACAGCGACCGCTCGTAGTCGTTGGCGATGAAGTAGGCCGCACCGTCGACCAGGGCGCGGATCTGCTCGCCCTCGAGGCGGGCGAGCTGCTGGCTCGGGTCGGCCACGACGGCGATCGAGCGGGCCTTGGCCTCCTCGGTGTGGCGCAGCATCGCCTCCGGGTCGTTCGGGGAGACGACGACGATGTCGAGGCCGCCGAGACGCGCCTGGATGGGCCCGAGCTCGATGTCGCGAGCCTCGACCATCGCCCCGGCGTAGAAGGAGGCGAGCTGCGCCTCGTCCTGGTCGGTCGTGCAGAGGAACCGGGCGGTGTGGCGGTCCTCGGAGAAGTGCACCGAGGCCGTGTCGACCCCGTGTCGCTGCAGCCACGACTCGTAGTCGTCGGAGAAGTCATGACCGGTCGCGCCCACCAGCGCCGGGCGCAAGCCGAGCTGGGCCATCCCGAAGCAGATGTTGGCGGCCACACCCCCGCGGCGCACCTCGAGCTCGTCCACCAGGAAGCTGAGACTCAGCCGTTCGAGCTGGTCGGCGTCGATGAGCTCGGCGAACTTGCCGGGAAAGGTCATGAGGTAGTCGGTGGCGATGCTGCCGGTGACCGCGATGCGCACGAAGGGTTCCTCGTTTCGGGTAGGGGTCCATGGCACCCTACCGTCCCTGCCGGGGGCCGTTCCATTCGAGGCCGCACCGAGGGTGGCCTAGCTCGGGGGTGTGCGCGACCAGTCGCGCGTACCGCGCCACGCCTCGCTGCCACCCGGGCGGGGACCGGCCGACAACCGGACCTGCAGGGGCCTTCCGGCCGCGGGCGGCGGACGGTGGGTGATGCGGTGCGCCCGGATCGCGAAGAGTGCGACCAGGCACAGCGCCACCAGGCGGACCGCGTCGCCGCCGAGGAACGGGGGTGCGTCGAGGGCGACCTCCAGCGGGCCGCCCAGGGCGAGCTCCTCCGCGCTCGCGCCCCCCTCCGGTCCGGCGACCTGGGGCTGGGGTCCGAAGGCGCCGGAATCGGCGACCTGTGGCGCGAGCACCGACATCTCCGGCAGGGACATGCCCTGCGTCCCGGAGCGCAGCCGTGCGGAGATCCCGCCACTGGTGGGCGGCGCCGGTGCCACACCGGTGGTGGCCTCGCCCGGGCCGCCCTCGGCGGCGCCTGCCACACCGGGCGGGGCGAGCACCGCCACACCCTCGGCCCACGGGCCTGGCAGGGGCTGCCCGCTGCCGCCGGCGCGCACCGCCCGCACCCGGTAGCGGTGGTCGCCCGGGGGCAGGCCGACATCGGTGTGGGCGAGCTGGCCGGCACCCGCCGTGAGCAGGCCTTCGAACCCGGCGCCCGCCAGCGCCCGCTGCACCTCGTAACCGGTGACGTCGGGCACGCCCGCGGCGCTCCACGTCAGCGCTGCGGCGTCGCTGTGGCCGGCGACCGGCGCGACCTGCAGCGCGATGCCCGGGGCCGCGACGTTGAGCAGCACGTCGTGGCCGGTCCACTCGCCCATGGAGCCGGAGAGCTGGGCCCGTCCCTCGACCCGGGCCGGCCCGTTCGGCAGGCCGCCGAGATCCAGGGAGCCGGCGAAGCGGCTGCCGCCGGCGATCGACTCCGGTCCCGCAAGATCCACGGTACGGGTCTGGCCGGCGGCGATGATCCGCGCTTGCGCGGCGTCAGCCGAGCCGAGTCCCCGCACCTCGACCACCACCCGACCGTCGCTGATCGCCGCGCCGCCGCCCGGGTGGGCGACGGAGACCGAGGTCAGCAGCTGGGCGCCTGCAGGCGCCGTGGTGACACCCAGGACGGCGCAAACCAGGGCCAGCGTGGCGAGCGCCCCGAGCCACCGGCGCCCCACCTGCGAGCGTGGCTGGGTCACCCCCACCCCAATGCCGCGTGCGTGCCCACCAGTCATGACCTGCAACGGTACACAACCCACGCCGCCACCGACATCCCTCATGTACCTGCGCCCGACCACTACCCACAAGATGGCCCCCGCAGCGTGCGCCTGGCGCACCCTGGCGCCGACGCTGCTGACCGCCCCATCGGGGCTGTAACCGCGAGTAACGCGAGTTCCGGCAGGGTTACTCGCGGTTGCACCCCGCGGGGTGGGTCCGCGGCGGGCCCCGGTCTCAGGGCAGGCGGAAAGCGTGGGGCAGCAGGTCGCGCCCGAGGTGGTAGGTGACCGCGGGGCCCACCGCACCCGCCGCGTGCACGGTCAGGTCGGGCGCGAGCTCGTGGAGGGCCTGGCGGCACATCCCGCAGGGCACGCACGGACCGGCGCCCTCGCCGGCGACCGCGATGGCGACCAGCGCCGACGTCCCCGCGGTCACCGCCGCGGCGAGCGCGGCCCGCTCCGCGCACATCCCGGCCGGGGACGCCGCGTTCTCCACGTTCACGCCGAGGAACACCTGGCCGTCCCCGGCCAGGAGCGCCGCACCCACCGCGAACCCGGAGTGGGGGGCATGGGCGTTGACGCGCACCGATCGGGCCTGCTCGACGAGCGCCGCCCGTCCCGCCTCCCCCACCGGTCCGGCTTGGGCCCCGCTCATCCCCCCCGACCCGCCTGATGCTCCTCCACCGGCGCGTGCGGCCGGCGCTCGACGAGCACCTTGGCGATCCGTCGGCCGGTCATCCGCTCGGCCGTGAGGTGCAGCCCGTCGCACTCGACGCACTCGCCGGGGGTGGCGACGTGGCCGAGCAGCCCGAACAGCAGGCCGCCGACGGTGTCCCACTCCTCGTCGGGCAGGTCGGTGGCCAGCAGGTCGTTGAGCTCGTTCACCGACAGCCGGGCGTCGACCCGCCACCGGTCGGCCTCGAGGTTCTCGACGAGGATCTCCTCGCGGTCGTACTCGTCGACGATCTCGCCGACGATCTCCTCCAGGACGTCCTCGATGGTGACCAGGCCGGCGGTGGCCCCGTACTCGTCCACGACCACCGCCAGGTGCACCTTCTGGGCCTGCAGCTCCCGCAGGAGCGCGTCCACGGGCTTCAGCTCCGGCACGAAGTAGGGGGGGCGCATCAGGTCCTCCCACGGTCCGTCCTCGTCGCCCCTCGCGTGCAGGCGACGCAGGACGTCCTTGGCGTAGATCAGCCCGACGATGGTGTCGCGCTCCTCGCGGTACACCGGCAGCCGCGAGTGGCCGGCCCGCAGGATGGTGTCGAGGACCGTGCGCAGCGGGCTGTCGGCGGACACCATCACCATGTCGGGGCGCGGCACCATGATCTCGCGCACGACCGTGTCGCCCAGCTCGAAGATCGAGTGGATCATCTCGCGCTCGGTCGACTCGATGACCTCGTCGGACTCGGCCACGTCGATCATCTCGCGCAGCTCGTCCTCGGTCACGAACGGCCCCTGGGCCAGGCCCTTGCCCGGCGCCAGGACATTGCCCACGCGGATGAGGGCCCCGGCCAGCGGGGCCAGCGGCCGGGTCAGCAGGGACACGACCCTGGCGGTGGCGCAGGCGACCCGGTCGGGGCGCTGCAGCGCCAGCGTCTTGGGGGCGACCTCCGCGCCGACGTACAGCGCTGTCGTGACCACCACCACCGCCACGGCGACGCCGAGGCCGTCCCGCAGGTTGCCCACGGCCACGGCCGCGACCAGCACGGCGGCGGTCACCTGCACGCCCAGTGCCAGCAGCGCGAGCAGGTTCAGGGTCCGGGCGGGGTCGGCCATCAGCTTCACGAGCGCACCCGACCCCCGGTTGCCCTCGTCGTCGGCGAGCTTCAGCGCCCGGTGCAGGGTCATCCGCGACAGCGCGGTCTGGGCCGCGGCGAAGTAGGCCGCCACTGGCACGAGCAGGAACACCGTCGCGAGCATCCACCCCTCGGTCGTGGTCACGTGGACCGGCTCCGAAACGACGCGAGCAGCGCGTCGGTCAGCCCGAACATCTCCGTCTGCTCGGCGGCGTCGACGTGGTCGTAGCCGAGCAGGTGCAGGATGCCGTGCACGAGCAGCAGGTCGAGCTCGTCAGCCGCTGGTGCGTCGCGCTCGGCCGCCTGCTGCGCGGCCACCGCCGGGCACAGGACCACGTCACCGAGCACCATCGCCTCGCCGCCCCCGGGTGAGTCGGCGGCGTCCATGGGGAACGCGAGCACGTCGGTCGGGGCGTGCTCGTCGAGGTGGGGGG
>JBBDQS010000095.1 GCA_040905805.1 Egibacteraceae bacterium
CGATCGAGCTCGCCTATTACGGCGGCCACACG
Source organism: Egibacteraceae bacterium (assembly GCA_040905805.1). Taxonomy (NCBI): domain Bacteria; kingdom Bacillati; phylum Actinomycetota; class Nitriliruptoria; order Egibacterales; family Egibacteraceae; species Egibacteraceae bacterium. The sequence goes on from JBBDQS010000095.1 coordinate 33, forward strand.
TACCGGGAGGTCGCCGAGCTGCTCGGTGCCCCCCTGGGGACGGTGAAGACCCGTCTGCGTGACGGTCTCATCCGCTTGCGCGACACGCTGGGGGTGCGCGTATGACCGCCGATGTGCACGCCATGGCGGGCGCGTACGCGCTGCACGCCCTGCCTGCGGACGAGCGGGCCTTCTTCGAGCGCCACATCACCGTGTGCGAGGCCTGCCACCTGGAGGTCGACGAGTTCGCCACCACTGCCGCATTGCTCGGCAGCGCGTCCGCGGACGCGCCACCACCGGTGCTGCGCGAGCAGGTCCTGCGCGCGGTCGACGTCACGCGCCAGGCCCCGCCCGCCCAGCTCGGGGCGCCGCCGGCACAGCGGTCGGGGCGTCGCCTCCTGGAGATGGTGCTCGGCGGCGTCGCGGCGTCGCTGGCCGTCGCGCTGCTCGTCCTGTCGGGGGTCACCGTCGCCATGAACGAGCGCCTCGGCGAGCTGGAGGCGGCAGCGCCCACCACCGTGGTCGACGACCGGGCGTTGGCCGTACTGGCGGCACCCGACGCCAAGACGCGCCCGCTCGCAGCCGAGGGCGGCGCTGCCGGCCGCTTCGTGTACTCCCCCCGGCTGGACATGGGCGTGTTCGTCGCACGCGACCTGGCGCCCCTGCCCCCCGACTCCACCTACGAGCTGTGGCTGTACCACGACGGCACCCCGGTCCCGGCCACGGTCTTCGACCCCGACGACCACGGCCGGGCCCTGACGGTGGTGGAGGGGTCGGTGACCGGGGCCGAGTCCGCCGCGGTCACCGTCGAGCCCCACGGCGGCTCGCCCGCACCGACCGGTGGCACCGTCCTGCAGGGTTCGGTGTAGCCACCGCTAGGACGACTGGAACTCGCCGACCTGTTCCTCGTCGATGCCCAGGTCGGCATAGACGCCCTCGAGCGCTGCGCGGATCGCATCCCCCTCCCCCTCGGTCGGCTCCGCGGTCAGGGCCAGCACAGCGTCGATCTCCTCGGCGGCCGCGGCGTCGGCCTCGGCGATGAAGGGGGCGAGGACCCGCCAGAAGGCGTAGCCCTCGGCCTGGTGGACACGGGCCGCCTCCTGGTCGCCGCCCGCGAGGTCCTCCCCCATGACCTGGCCGTATTTGATGGTCGCCTGCACGTAGGTGACGAGCGCAGTGGAAACGAACTCGTCGTAGGCCTCCTCGAAGGCGGCCTGGTCGCCTTCCCCGGCGGCGTCGCGCATGCGCTCCGTCGCCGCGAGCAACGACTCGTTGACCGCCTCGCCGGTACCGAAGTCCTCGCCCCGCTTGGACGCCGTCGCGTAGGGAGCGCAGTTGGGATCCGCGCCATGGTAGAAGGCCCAGGCCTCGTCGACGTTGTGGGGGGCGCCCTCGGCCGCGTCGGTCTCGCCGGCCTGCACCTTCGCCGCCGCCGCGTCCAGCTCGTGGAAGACGTGCGCCATCAACACCTGGTTCTGGATGCCCTTCTGGATGCCCTGGCGACGCACCCCGTCGGGCTCCCCGTCGAACTCCCCGGTGCCCTCGAGCGCTGCGGTCACGAAGTCGTCGGCAAAGGTATCGCTCCCGAAGTGCTCGGCGTAGCGGTTCCAGAGGGGCTCGTCGTGGCCGCCCGTCGCGGCGCCCTGCAAGGTCCGGTTCGAGCCGTCCCCGCGCTGGGAGCTGCCACCCTCGGTGTAGGCGGCGCGGACCGCCTCGTCGTCGAGCTCGCCATCGCCGGGCAGCGCCTCGTTGACCTCGCACATGTCCAAAACAAGCCGGGCGTGGGCATCCACATCCGACACGGGCTCGTAGCCGCCGAGCTCGCCGGACGCCGAGCCCTGGTCGGGATCGCCGGCGCTGTCGGAGTCGGATCCGCTGGCGTCTTCTGTCGTGGTGTCCTCACCGTCGAGGTCGGCATCGGCGCAGGCGGTAAGGATCAGTGGCGCCGCGACGAGCGCGACTGCCAAATAGCGTAGGCGTGGGTACACCGGTGGTCCTCCTTGGGTGCCTCGCGAGAAGGCGAGGGATGGAGCCAGGGGCTGGCAAGCAGCACATCCCCTGGCTAAGTTAGGGAAACCTAACCTTCCCTCCTAGGGAATGCAAAAGCGCGTCCCACGCCCGCCGTTGTCACCCGAGCGCGTCGACCACCGCGGGGTCCAGCCCGGCGTGGCCGGCCAGGTACGCCCGCCGCTCCTGCTTGAGCGTGCGGACCAGGTCCTCGTACTCCTCGCTACGCCCCTGTGCCTGATAGAGGCGCCGGGGCTGCAGGATCTCCGGGTCGGGGAAGCTCGGGACGTCGGCCGCGACGAAGTAGCCGAAATCGGGGTCACGCTCCCACGTGACCGTGTCCTCGGCGATGGCCTTCACGATCGCCGAGGAGTGTGCGATGCCCACCTTCTTCGACCCGGGGACGTCCTCGTCGCCCCCGACACGCCCGGTGTTCAGCACGTGCACGCCGAAGTCGTAGTCCATGGAGCGGATGAGCTCGCCCAGACGGTTGCCCTGGAGAAACTCGTGGCCCAGGAAGAAGGGGTTGGTCCCGGGCACCCGCAGGCGCTTGCCCGCCTCGGCCGTGCCGCCGGCGCTGGTGCCCTTCGTCTCACCGAGCATGAAGTAGGCCACGGCCTGCTCGACCGACGTCATCCGCGCCACGGCCGGCGCGATGTGCTCGGCGCGGTTGAGGATCAACAGGAAGTCGGCCGTGCCGAGCTTGCGTGGGTCGAAGTGCTCGATGGCGTCCAGCGCGAAGGTGCCGCGACCGTTGGCGGTGTAGGAGTCGTCGAAGAAGTCCACCTTGCCCGCCTCGTCGACGGCGACGTTCTCCAGCCAGGCCTCCGGCGAGGCGAGGGCGGCGTGGATCGTCGGCTCGTCCCGCGGGTCCAGGCCGTAGGTCTTGGCGAAGCAGCCGTTCTCCGTGGAGAACACCCCGCCGCCCTCGACCAGGGCGACGATGTCGTCCTGCACGGGCAGCGAGCCGTTCTGGCGGGTGAAGGTCGTGGTCGTCTTGCCGGTCCCCGACAGCCCGATGATGAGCGCGACGCGGTGGCCGCCGTCGACCGGGATGACCTTCGCCCCGGCGTGCATCGCCAGCGCCCCCTGCTGGAAGGCCCACTCCATCCACATCCGCAGCCCGCCCATCTTCGACTCACCGAAGTAGTCGATGCTGAACACCCGCGTCACCCAGTGGTCCAGGTCGATGGCCACGAGCCGGTCGTCGGGGTAGCCCTGCGCCGGACAGCTGGGCGTGTAGATGACGGTGAGCGCGTCCGCTGCCCGCCAGTCCGCGTCCTTCGGGTAGTACAGCTGCTGCTGCATCGCCGGGATGTTGGCGTTGGCCCGCTCGACGTAGACGCGCGCAGGCCGCTTCATCGGCGAGTTCTCGGGGCCGATGTAGCCCTCCACCAGGACCATGTCCGCCGTGCGGATGTAGTCGTCCTGGCGGCGGGCGACCCGCTCGTACTCCGCACGGGCCATGGTGGGCTTGGCCGTCCTGGACGGGTCGTCGGTGACGACGAACGTCGACCCCGCCGACCGCGCCGTGACCCGGGCCTGCACGTTGTAGTTGCCGAACTCGGTCTTGGCGGCGTTGGGCATCTGCGCCACCCACGCCCGCAGATGCGCCTGGCTCGGGTTCGCGGCGACGGACAGAGCGGACGGGAGATCGGCGGCGGTCACGGTGTGGCCTTCCATCGGCTTCCCGCGATGGTAGCGGTCACCGGGGGAGGACCTCGCCCGCGCGGATCTCGACGAGGCCCTCCGCCGCCAGCTTGTCCAGATGCGCGCGCACGCTGCGCTCCGCGGCGGGGTGCAGGGCCGGGTCGACGTCGGCGTAGACCCGGGCCACGAGACCGGCCGGGGTGCGGTCACCGGCCGCGAGCCCCGCGAGGATCTGGCGCTCGCGCTCCTCGCGGTGCTCCAGGTAGGCGGTCACCACGCTGCTCGGGTCGTCGACCACCGGCCCGTGGCCGGGGTACAGGATCGGCGCACCGAGGCCGGCCAACCGCCGCAGCGACGCGCAGTAGTCGGCCATGTCCCCGTCGGGATGGGCGACCATGCTCGTGCCGCGGCCGAGGACGTGGTCCCCGGTGAGGACCGCTCCGGTCCCCGCCACCCGCAGGCACACGTGGTCGCTGGAGTGGCCGGGGGTGTGCACGGCCTCCACGGCGATGCCGGCACGCCGCACCACGTCGCCGTCACGCAGCGGGGCCACCTCGGCCGCGGGCACCAGCGCCGGGGTGAACGCGAGCAGCGGCACGCCCCAATCCTCCGTCCACGCCGCCGCCTCGGCGTGGTCGGCGTGGTGGTGGGTCACGACGGCGGCGACGATGGCCGCGTCACGGTCCGCTGCCGCGCCCTCGACCGCCCGGCGGTGCTCGAGCAGATCCGGGCCGGGGTCGACGACGAGGAGCTCGCCGCAGCCCGGCGCCCCCAGCAGGTAGGTGTTCGTCCCCTCGAGGGTCATCGGCGATGGGTTGGGGGCCCGCACCACCGTCGTGAGCTCGTCCAGCCGGAGAGTGCCCATGGGCCCGCAATGCTAGCCACCCGGCGGGCGCGGTGGACGAACCCCGCCGCAGCAGCGAGGCTGTCGCCATGGTCGAGCGCAACGACACACCGCTGGACTGGCGCGAGCGCCTGGCCGTGCGCCAGGCCGTGCAGCGCGGTGACCGGCTGCCCGACGCCAGGCTGGCCCGTGCCGCCGTCGCCCACGCCGACCGCTACCTCGCCAACCCGCTGCGGGTGCATCTGCGGTTCGGGGTGCTGCTGGCCGCGGGCGGCCTGCTCGCGCTCGCCCTCCTGGCGGCCACGACGGGGCTGGAGTTCACCGCGGGTGGGGCGATCGGGCTGGTGGCGGGCTTCATCGGTGGCCAGCTGCTGCTCATGCGGCGCCTGACCGAGCCGCGGGTGCGCAAGGCGCGCGAGGCCAACGCGCAGGTCGGCAAGGTCCGCAAGGGCAAGCGCAGACGGTAGGGTCTCGGCGTGCCAGACCGCTCCGCGCTCGCCCGGCTGCCCCGCATCGACGACCTGGTGGTCGAGGCGGGCGACCTCGTCGCGCGGTACGGGCGGGGGCCTGTCACCGCGGCGCTGCGCCGCGGCGTGGAGGCGGCGCGCCACCGGTTGGTCACCGAGGGCGGTGCGGCCCCGGACGTGGCTGCGCTGGTGTCGGCGGCGGCCGCCGACCTCGACGCGCGCCGGCCGGGGCCCCCCCGGCCGGTGGTGAACGCCGCGGGCGTGGTGGTGCACACCAACCTCGGTCGGGCGCCGCTCTCGGCGGCCGCCCGGCAGGCGATGGCGGACGCGGCCGGCTACTGCGACCTGGAGTACGACCTGGCCAGCGGGCGGCGCGGCTCCCGGGGGGCGCGCCTGGATCCGCTCCTGGCCGAGGCCACCGGCGCGGAGGCCGGCCTTGCGGTCAACAACTGTGCGGCCGCCCTGGTGCTCAGCCTGGCGGCCCTGGCGCTCGGGCGCGACGTGGCGGTCAGCCGCGGCGAGCTCGTGGAGATCGGCGGGTCGTTCCGCCTGCCCGAGATCATGGCCGCGTCCGGGGCGCGCCTGATCGAGGTCGGCACCACCAACCGCACCCGGGCAGGCGACTACGACGTGGAGGGTGTCGCGCTGCTGCTGAAGGTCCATCCGTCCAACTTCCGCATCAGCGGGTTCACCGAGGCACCCGGCGTGCAGGCCCTGGCCGAAATCGCCCGTGCGCGTGGCGCCCCCCTGGTCCACGACGTCGGGTCGGGTCTGCTGACCGACCGGCCGGAGGACTGGCTCGCCGGCGAGCCGAGCATCAGCGGGTCCCTGGCAGCGGGGGCCGACCTGGTGCTGGCCAGCGGCGACAAGCTGCTGGGGGGCCCCCAGGCCGGCCTCCTGGTCGGGCGCGCCGACCTGGTCGAGCGCTGCCGGCGCCACCCGTTGGCCCGCGCCCTGCGACTGGACAAGCTGCGGGTGGCCGCGCTGGTCGCCACGCTGGAGGAGCACCTGCGCGGCGGGGACGTGCCCACCTGGGCGATGCTGCACGCCGACGCCGGGGTCCTGGCGACGCGCGTGTCGGCGCTGGCCGAGCGCCTCGGCGGCGAGGTGGCCGACGGCGCCACCCTGGTCGGCGGCGGCTCCGCGCCCGGCCTCTCGGTCCCCTCGCCGGTCGCGCGCGTGGGTGCCGAGCGCCCCGACGCGGTCGCCGCCGCGCTGCGTGCCGGCGATCCGCCGATCATCGTGCGCGTCGACGACGGGGCCCTCTGGATCGACCTGCGCACCGTGCCCGCCGAGACCGACGACCTCCTCGCCGAGCGCCTCACCGCCGCCCTGCACCCGTAGCACCCATCCCCGACGATCCCCGCACACCGGCCGTGCCGCCCCGCACGGCGTAGGCTGCCGCGCGATGGCGACCACGCGGCTGAGGGAGCATCCGCTCGTGCGGCGGGTACGGAGCCTGGCGTCCACGGACCGCACCAGCGACGGTCTGCTGGTGGCGCTGGCGGCCGCGGTGGGGCTCGGCACCGGCCTGCTCGCCGTGGCCCTGATCGAGCTCATCCGCCTGGTCCAGGCCGTGGCGTTCGCCGGTGGCCCCGACCCGGTGGTGGTGGTGCTCGCCCCGACGGTGGGCGGCCTGCTCGTCGGGATGCTGCTCATGTACGCCGTGCCCGAGGCGCGCGGGTCGGGGGTGAGCCAGGTCATGACCGCCATCGCGCTCCACGGTGGGCGGATGCGCACGGCGGTGGCGCCCGGCAAGCTCCTGGCCAGCGGCCTGGCGCTGGGATCCGGCGCCTCCGGTGGGCGGGAGGGCCCGATCGTGCAGATCGGCGGCGCGGTCGGCTCGACCGCCGGGCGGCTGTTCAACCTGGACGAGGAGCAGAAGCGCGCCCTGATCGCCGCGGGAGCGGGCGCCGGCATCGCCGCCTCCTTCAACGCACCGATCGGCGGGATGCTGTTCGCCCTGGAGGTCATCCTCGGCGGCTTCCGCGCGCGCTACCTGCAGGTCGTCGTCGTCGCGTGCGTCGTCGCGTCGGTGACGGCGCGCCAGATCATCGGGCCCGAGCTCATCTACAACCCGCCGCCGTTCACCCTCGCCGACCCCCGCGAGCTCCTCCTGTACGTGGTGCTCGGTCTGGCGGCAGCCGGCGTCGGCATCGCCCTCGTGCGCGGCGAGTGGCTCGTGTCCACCGTCGCCGAGCGGGTCCGCATCTGGCCGCCGCTGCGGACCGCCACCGGCGGTCTCGGGGTCGGCCTCATCGCGCTGGCCGTCCCCGAGGTGCTCGGCACGGGCGACCGCCTGCCCGCCGTCCTCGGGGTGGTCACCGACCCGATCGCGGGCATGTTCGCCGGCGAGGTCGGCGGCACCGGCCTGTCCGCGGCCGCCTTCCTGGTCCTGCTGCTCGTCGCCAAGCTGGTCGCCACCGCCCTCACGCTCGGCACCGGCAGCTCCGCCGGGTCGGTGGCACCCTCGGTGTTCCTCGGCGCGGCGCTCGGCGGGGCGTTCGGGCACGTGACCGCGGTGGTGCTGCCGGCGGCGGGCGTCGCGCCCGGCGGGTTCGCACTGGTCGGCATGGCGGCCGTGATCGGCGCGACCACCCGCGCGCCGCTGAGCGCGATCCTGATCGCCATCGAGCTGACCGGCGACTACGGCCTGGTGCTCCCGCTGATGCTCGCCACCGGCATCGCGACGTTCCTGGCCGACCGCCTCGACCGCGAGTCCGCCTACACGCTGCCGCTGACCCGCCGGGGCATCGTGTACGGCGAACCCGAGGACATCGACATCATGCAGACGGTGCGGGTGGGCGAGATCATGGTCACCGACCCCCCCACCGTGCCGCCCTCGATGACCGTGGGCGACCTCCAGGCGGAGTTCCGCCGGACCCGTCGCCACGGCTTCCCGGTGGTCGACGGGAGCCGGCTGATCGGGGTGGTCACGATCGCCGACCTCGCGCGCGCCGCGAACCCGGGCGGCGCCGACGACGAGGCCATGACCGTCACCGGCGACATCATGGCCATGCGCCAGCGCACCGTGGGTGACATCTGCACCCGCCGGGTGGTCACCGTCACCCCCGACGACCCCGTCTTCCGGGCCGTGCGGCGGATGGGCGCCATCGACGCCGGGCGCGTCCCGGTCGTCGCCGCCGACGACCACAGCCGGCTCGTCGGCATGGTCGGCCGTGCCGACATCGTCAAGGCCTACCAGCGCGCGGTCACCCGCAGCCTCGGGGTGCAGCAGCGCCAGCAGTCCTCCCGGCTTCGGGACCTCGCCGGCACGCAGTTCGTCGAGCTGGTCGTGGCCCCCACCGCCGACGTCGCCGGGCGGGCCGTGCGCGAGGTGGCCTGGCCGCCGCGCACCATCATCACCAGCGTGCAGCGCCGCGGCGAGGTGATCATGCCCAACGGCGACACCGTGCTCGAACCCGGTGACGAGCTGGTCGTCCTGACGGGCCAGGGCGCCGCCGAGGAGGTCCACCGCCTCGTGGCCGGCCCCGACCCCGACGCCCCGCCGCAGTAGGCTCGGCCCCGTCCACGGCGTACGGGCGTTGGCGCCCTCCAGGCGCCAGGCCAGGCCGGTGCCGATGGCGACAGCTGCGGGCCCATCAAAGCGGGCCCCCCACCCGTTGGCGACACGACACCCGCGGGAAAGCGCAGGCGACCTCCGCCCCCAGGCACCCCTCCAAGCGCCACCCGCCCCAGCTTTCCCGCGCGGGCGCGGGAAAGCTGGGACGGCAGGGCCCGGGGACGGCCGCGACGGCAAGGCTTCCTGCGCGCCCCACCGGTCCACGCTGCCGCAGTAGGCTCTCCGGCATGCGGGTCATCTGCACCGCCGGGCACGTCGACCACGGCAAGTCCACCCTGGTGAAGGCGCTGACCGGCATGGAGCCGGACCGCTTCGCCGAGGAGCAGCAACGCGGGCTCACGATCGACCTCGGCTTCGCGTGGACGAGTCTCGGCGACCACACGGTCGCCATCGTCGACCTGCCCGGCCACGAGCGCTTCGTCGGCAACATGCTGGCCGGGGCGGGCGCGGTGGACCTGGCGCTGTTCGTGGTCGCCGCCGACGAGGGGTGGATGCCCCAGAGCCAGGAGCACCTCGACATCCTCGACCTGCTCGGGGTGAGCCGGGGCCTGGCGGTGATCACCAAGGCCGACACCGTGGACGCCGAGACCCTGGAGCTGGCCGAGGAGCTCGCCCGCGAGCAGCTGGGTGGCAGCGCGTTCGCCGACGTCGACGTCCTGGCGGTCAGCGCGGTCACCGGCGCAGGACTCGACGAGCTGCGCCAGCGGCTTGCCGCCGTGCTCGACGCGACCCCGCCGCCCGCCGACGCCGGCCGCCCGCGCCTGTGGATCGACCGGGCGTTCTCCGTGCGGGGTGCCGGCACGGTCGTCACCGGCACCCTGTCGGGCGGGCGCCTGCAGGTCGGCGACGACCTCGTGCTGCTGCCCGGGGACCGGCCCGTGCGGGTGCGGGGCCTGCAGTCGCTGAAGGCCGCGGTCGACGAGGCCGCCCCCGGCAGCCGCGTGGCGGTGAACCTGTCGGGGGTGGACCGCGCCGGCGTCCGGCGCGGCGACGCCCTCGGCGTCGCCGGCCAGTGGCTGGCGGTGGAGCGCTTCGACGCGCACGTGCGGGCCCTGCCCGGCCAGGTGATCGACCGCCGGGGCGCCTGGCATCTGCACGCCGGATCCGGCGAGCGCGTCGGCAGGCTGTACCCCCTGTCGGGCAGGATCACCGACGAGGGCTACGTCCGCGTCGAGCTGGACGAGCCCGCCCCCCTGGCCGCCGGGGACCGCTTCGTGCTGCGGGAGGCAGGTCGGCAGGCCACCATCGGCGGTGGGATCGTCCTGGACCCCGACCCCCCGCCCCGTCCTCGCGGGGCGCAGCGCGCGGTGCGGGCGTCGGCGCTGGAGGCCAGGCGCGACGCCCTGGTCGCCGGTGACCGGGCGCGGCTGCTCGGCTGCCACGTCGCCGAGCGCGGTGCCGCCGTGGCGCAGGCCACCGCCGCCGCCACGGGCCTGACGTCCGAGGGGGCGGCGGCCGCGGCGGCTGCCGCCGGCCTCGTGCCACTTGGCGCGGCATGGGCGCACCCCGACGCGATCACCGCATGGAGCGAGGCGGTCGGCGGGGCTTTGCGCGCCTACCACCGCGAGCACCCCGTCGACCGGGTGGCCCCGAAGAGCCTCGCCGCGCGTGCCGCCGCCGAGGCCGGCTGCCCCACGGCCCGCATCGCCGACCTGCTCGCCGCGCTGGCGGCCCGGGGCGCGGTCGTCGCCGAGGGCCCCGGCCTGCGCGCCCCCGACCACGCGGTGCGCCTGGATCCCGAGCAGGAGCGCGCGAAGGGCGCCCTGCTCGACGCGCTGGGCGCCGACCCCTTCTCCCCCCCGGGGCTCGACGGCGCCGCCGGCGCCGCCGGCGCCTCACCCGCGCTCGTGCGGGAGCTCGAGGCGGCGGGCGACCTCGTGCGGCTCGGCCCCGACCTCGCCGTGACCGCCGACGCGCTCGCGCAGGCCGTCACGCTGCTGCGCGACGCCTACGGGGCCGAGGGCCCGCTGACCGCGGCGCGCGCCAAGGAGGTCCTGGCGACCAGCCGCAAGTACGCCGTCCCGCTCCTGGAGGCCCTGGACCGCCGGGGTGTCACCCGCCGGGAGGGCGACGTCCGCCACGTCCGCTGATAGACCTGGGGATCGCCGGAGCGCCAGCGGAGGCGATTCCCTGCTGTGCCGGATGTGGCGGTCGCGCAGCGACCGCCCTGGTGGCTAGACCTGGGGATCGCCGGAGCGCCAGCGGAGGCGATTCCCTGCTGTGCCGGATGTGGCGGTCGCGCAGCGGTCCGGAGCGCCTCGACGAGGTCGAGAAGGCCCAGGAGCTCGGCATCGACCTCATCGGGGTCCACAAGGGCGTGCCCCTCGGGCCGCAGCCGATCGAGCACACCCAGACCTGGGACATGGACGGGGCCGCGGCCAACTTCCCCGACCTCAACTTCGTGATCTTCCGCGTGGCCTGCCCTTCATCGACGAGACCTGCTGGACCTGCACGGCATGGACGTCGAGGAGACCAAGGCCCGGCTGGGCCGCACCTGATGGAGGCGCCACCGCTTCGCTCCATGAGCGCCTGACCCGAGCGCGCCGGTCAGCCCGACGCGACCTCGACGACGGCCTCGGCCTCGACGGGGGCGCCCATCGGCAGGCAGGCCACGCCGACGGCTGCGCGCGCATGGCGGCCCGCCTCACCGAGGACCTCGGCGAGCAGCTCGCTGCAGCCGTTGGCCACGAGGTGCTGGTCGGTGAAGGCGGGCGCGCTGGCCACGAAGACGGTGACCTTGATCACGCGGCGCACCTGTGCCAGGTCCCCCGCGGCCGCGCGCATCTGGGCCAGCAGGTTGACCGCGCAGGCGCGGGCGCAGCGCCGGCCGGTCGGCAGGTCCAGGCCGTCACCCAGCACGCCGCGGGCGACCAGCTCCCCGTGGTCCAGGGGGAGCTGACCCGCGGTGAACACCAGGTCGCCGCTGCGTGTCCACGGCACGTAGGCCGCGGCCGCGGGCGGCGGGGCCGGCAACGTGATGCCGAGCGCCGCCAGGCGTTCCTCGATCGTCACGACCGGGTGCCGCGCAGGGCGCTCAGCACGCCTTCAGCCGGCCGGCGAGGATGTGCTTGCGGTCCAGCTCGGAGTGCCCGCCCCAGATCCCGAACTGCTCCGCGGCATCAAGTGCCCACTCCAGGCACTCCACCCGCACCGAGCACTGCGCGCAGATGGCCTTGGCCTCGGCCTCCCGGGCCTCGCGCTCCGGCTTGGGCTCGAACTGGACGGGGGGGAAGAAGACCCCCGCGTCGATGCTGCGGCACAGGCCGTGTTCCTGCCACGCTGCAGACAGGGCCGTCTGCAGCAACGGCAACGATGCCATGCTCCGACCCACGAGGTACGGCCCCCCCAAGAGGTTGACTGCTCGGTGTGACTGCTACGCAATGCTGGGGGCGAGGTTACGACGATTCGCCGTCGTACGAAAGGGTCTTTTTCATCGCCCTCGCACGCTCGGGCGATCCCCCATGTCAGTCCTTCGCGCTGTCGCTCAGGCCCTTGAAGCCCATCAGCAGCTCCATGGGAATCGGCAGGACCAGCGTCGAGTTGTTCTCGGCGGCCACGGAGTTCAGGGTCTGCAGCACGCGCAGCTGGTAGGCGATCGGCTCGTCGGCCATGACCGCCGCCGCCTCCTGCAGTTTCTCGGCCGCCTGGAACTCCCCCTCGGCGTTGATGATCTTCGCCCGGCGGTCGCGTTCCGCCTCGGCCTGGCGGGCCATCGCCCGCTGGATGTCGGCCCCGAGGTTCACGTCCTTGATCTCCACGAGGGTGACCTTGACGCCCCACGGCTCGGTGAGCTCGTCCACGATGCGCTGGATCTGCGAGTTCAGCCGCTCGCGTTCGGCGAGCAGCTCGTCGAGCTCGGCCGTGCCGCACACGCTGCGCAGCGTCGTCTGGCACACCTGCGAGGTGCCGAACATGTAGTTCTGGATGGCCACGACGGCCTTGACCGGCTCCACCACGTTGAAGTAGGCGACGGCGTCGACGCGCACCGTGACGTTGTCGCGGGTGATGACCTCCTGGGAGGGCACGTTGACCGTGACCGTCTGCAGGTTGACCTTCACCATCTTGTCGATGATCGGCACGATGAAGAACAGCCCGGGGCCCTTCGCGCCCTCCAGGACTTTGCCGAGGCGGAAGATCACGCCGCGCTCGTACTCCTGCACGATCTTGATGGCCGCAACAGCGAGGGCCAACAGCAAGGCCGCCAGCACGGCGACGAACAGCAGGATCCCGTCGATCTCCATTGGAGCCCCCTCGGTAGCGGCGTTGCGACGCAGCCTAACCCAGACGTCGAGACGTCGAGGCGTCGAAGCGTCGACGCGTCGACGCGTCGAGCGAAACCCTACCGGGTGGCTTCCTGCGGCGCGTCCACGAGCTCCACGTCCAGGGTCAGGCGGTCGTTCAACCCCACGACCCGCACCTGCGTGCCGGTCTTGACCCTGCCGGCCGCCTCGGGGGCCCGGGCCCGCCACAGCGCCCCGTCGATGAACACGTGCCCCTCGGGGTTCAGCATCGACCGGACGATCCCCGTGCGGCCCACCACCTGCTCGGCGCCGGCCATCGCCTGGCTGCCCTGGGCCCGCAGCACCATCGTCATCACGGGGACGAAGAAGAGCACGGCGCAGGCCGTGCCGAGGAGCGCCAACCACGCCGGCAGCGCGACCAGGTCGGGCCCGGTGAACAGGAACCACGAGCCGACCCCCAGCAGGCCGGTCCCGACCGCGGTCAGCGGTCCGAGTCCGCCCACGGCGAGGTCCGCGGCCAGCAGGGCCAGACCGACGGCCACGAGGGCGAACGCCCACCACGCCACCGGCAGGGACACGACCCCGTAGAGGCCGAAGCCGAGCAGTCCGAGCCCGGAGACCCCGGCGACCCCGAAGCCCGGCTGGAAGATCTCGAAGGCCAGCGCCAGCGCGCCCGACAGCAGCAGGACATAGGCCAGGGATGGGTTCGCGAGGCCGTGCAGCATCTGCCGCCACAGGCCGGGGTTGGCGAACCGCACGTGCACCGCCGACGAGTCGACCTCGAGCGTGCGGGTCGCGCCCGCCACCGTCACCCGCCGCCCGTCGAGCTCGCTCAGGACGTCGTTCAGCCGGGGCGCCACGATCGCCGCGACGTCCTCGTCCAGGATCTCGGCCTCGTCCAGCACGCGCGCGCCGGACGGGGCGTCGACGTCCACGGCCAGACCCTCGGCGGACACCGTCACCGCCGGGCCCGCCGGCGTGCCCTCGTCCAGGGCGCCGGGCCGGGCCGGCCCGAGCGTGGAACCGGGCGCCAGGGCGAGGACGTGCGCGGCCTCGGCGAGCGTCGCCGCCGCACCGGCCGCCGCGGCCCCCGGCGGGCCCACCCACACGACGACGGGCACCTCGGAGCCGGCGATCTGGGCCGCGAGCTCGTCGCCGGAGACCCGCAGGGCCCCCGGGCTGTCCAGCGAGACGACGAACACCTCGTCGGCGTCGGCCTGCGCGTCGGCGAGCGCGTCGGTCAGGAAGGCCGCGGTCGAGCGGTCGAGGAGACCGTCCACCTCGACGATGGTGATGGTGGGGGCGCCGTCCTGCGCGCTGACGGTGACCGCCAGCAGACCGACGAGCAGCCCGGCGAGCAGGAGGACGCCGGCGGCGCTGGCGGGCAGCCGACGCACGAGACGACGGGGAGTCATACGTGCGATTGTAGAGGCCGCGCCGGACACCGCGTACCGGCCCGGCAAGCCGGGTACGGGTGCGACTGCGAACCGGGGGCACCCACACCGTCAGGAGAGCCGCTCCGTGGACGTCACGAACCTGCTCGATCCCCGCGTGCTGTTCGTCACGGGCAAGGGCGGGGTCGGCAAGTCGTCGGTGGCCGCGGCGCTGGCCGTGGCCAGCGCGCGCACGGGACGCACCACCTGCCTCGTGGAGGTCGAGGGCCGCCAGACCATGGCGCGGCTGTTCGGCACGGAGCCGTGGGACTTCACCGAGCACCAGTTCCGGCCGGGGCTGTTCGGCATGTCGATCGACCCGGAGGCCTCGCTGGTCGAGTACCTCGACATGTTCTACGGCGCCCGGCGGCTCTCGAAGCTGGTCGTGGGCTCCACCGCCGTCGAGTTCGCCACGACCGCCGCCCCCGGGATCAAGGACGTCCTGCTGATCGGCAAGGTGAAGGAGATGGAGCGCCGCCGGGACGAGGACGGGCGCTTCCACTACGACCTCGTCGTCGTCGACGCGCCGCCCACCGGACGGATCGTGAACTTCCTGCGGGCCCCCGACGCCACCACCGAGCTCGTCAACGTCGGCCCGATCCGCACCCAGGCCCAGTCGGTGGTGGACATGCTCCTGGACGCCGGCAGGACCCACCTGCAGCTGGTGACCCTCCTCGAGGAGATGCCGGTCAGCGAGACGGCCGACAGCGCGGCGGCCCTGCGCGAGCTCGGCGTCACGCTGGGGCCGATCCTGGTCAACCGCGTCCTGCCGGACCGGTTCGACGACCATGCCAAGGCCGCCTTCCATGACCTGGACGCGGCGCAGCTCGTCGCGGTGCTGGCCGACGCCGGCCTGGACGTGGCGCCCGAGGCCGCCGCGGACCTGCGGGCGCTGGGCGAGCGCCACCTCGCCCGCCTGGGACTGCAGGACCGGATGCGCGAGCGACTTGCCGGCGCGCTGGACCTGCCGTGCCTGGAGCTGCCCTACCTGCACACCGACCGCTTCGAGGAGCACGAGCTGGCGGCCCTGGCCGACATCATCGAGGAGGCGGTCCAGCAATGAGGCCCACGACCCCCCGCCCGGAGACGTCGCCGTGACCCGGGCGCTGGACGCCGCCCGCGCCCACGACCTGGGCCCCGTGGTCGCCGAGCGCCACGTGGTCGTGTGCACCGGCTCTGGCGGGGTCGGCAAGACGACCACGGCGGCAGCCCTGGCGGTCGGGGCGGCGGACGCCGGCCGGCGCACCATCGTGCTGACCATCGACCCGGCGCGGCGCCTGGCCCAGTCGCTCGGGCTGCACGCGCTGGACAACAGCCCGCGCGCCGTGGCGGACGTGCCGAACCTGGACGCCATGATGCTGGACATGCGCGGGACCTTCGACGAGGTCATCGACCGGCACGCGCCGAGCCTGGCCCGCGCCCAGGCGATCCGGTCGAACCGCTTCTACAAGCAGCTCTCGGAGTCGCTCGCCGGCACCCAGGAGTACATGGCGATGGAGAAGCTGTACGACCTGCACGAGTCGCAGGTGTACGACTGCATCGTCATCGACACCCCCCCGACCCGCAACGCCCTGGACTTCCTGGATGCCCCCAAGCGCCTCACCGACTTCCTGGAGGGCCGCTTCCTCAAGATGTTCCTCTCCCCGGGCCTGCGGGCCGGCAAGACCATCGGGCGGGCCGCGACCTGGGGCACCGGCATGTTCATGAAGGCGGCGTCGCGCATCACCGGCGCGGGGGTCCTGCAGGACCTCGCCGAGTTCTTCCACAACTTCGAGGGCATGTACGCCGGCTTCAAGGAGCGCGCCCAGGCGGTGTACAAGCTGCTGCAGCGCCCCTCCTCGGCGTTCGTGGTGGTGGCCACGCCCGAGGAGCCCGCACTGCGCGAAGCCCGCTACTTCCTCCAGCGCCTGGCGCAGGACGGCATGCCGACCGCGGGCGTCGTCGTCAACCGGACCACACCGCCGCCCGACCCGGCGCTGGGTCTGCCCGACCAGGAGACGATCGCCGCGGTCGTGGGCCCCCTGGCCGCGGGCGACCCCGGACAGCGGGCTGGCGCCGCCCTGCTGCGGCTGCATCACGACCGCATCGACGTCGCGCACCGCCAGCGCCGGGCGGTGTCGGCCGCACTGCACGGAATCGATCCCCGGGCGCTCGTCGAGGTGCCGCTGCAGTCCGCCGACGTCCACGAGCTGGGCGCCCTGCGGGCCCTCGGCAGCTGGTTGTACGGCGCCGGCGCCGGGCCCGACACCACCTGACCGCTCGGCGGGTCCCCGCCAACAGCCGGGGACCCGCCCGCTATCATGCGGCGAGGCCACGCGCGGCCGCGCATGACCGTGCGATCCCCCGCGTGGCCGCGCCTTCGTATGCCGCCACCCCCCGCACGCACACTCGATGTCGCCGCCCAGCGGCTGGCAGCCCCCTGGCAGGGGGGCCCGTTCGTGCTGCGCCTGGCACTGGTCGTGGTCAGCATCGGGGGCGCCGCCCTGCTGCTGGCCGCCAGTATCGCGCCGTCCGCAAACCTCGCCGGCGGGCTGCTCGACGTGATCGACGGGCAGCTCATCTCCCAGATCCCCCCGCTGCCCGAGGACCTGGGTGAAGCGGCCGAGCGCAGCGTGGTCTACGACCGCGAGGGCGGCGAGATCGCCGTGCTGCGCGTGGAGAACCGCCGCATCATCGAGCTGGACGAGGTGCCGATGCACGTCCGGCAGGCGGTCATCGCCACCGAGGACACGGCCTTCGACCAGCACCACGGCGTGAACTGGCGGGCCATCGTCCGCGCCCTGGCCGGCAACGTCACGGCAGGCGACATCACCAGCGGCGCCTCGACGATCACCCAGCAGCTCGTCAAGAACCGGGTGGTGGGCTCCGCGCAGACGGTGGACCGCAAGCTGCGCGAGGCCGTGTACGCCATCGAGCTGGAGCAGCGCTTCACCAAGGCCGAGATCCTCGAGGCCTACCTGAACGAGGTCTACCTCGGCAACGGCGTCTACGGCGTCGGGACCGCCGCCGAGTACTACTGGGGCAAGGACACGCGCGACCTGACCGTCGCCGAGGGGGCGCTGCTCGCCGGCATCATCCGCTCGCCCCTCCACAACGACCCCGTCGACGATCCCCTGGCCGCGGTGCGTCGACGCAACATCGTGCTCGAGCAGATGGCCGAGGAGGGATTCCTCGATCCCGCCGACGCGGAGAGCCTGCAGTCCACGCCCCTGCACCTGGACGTCCACGAGCTGCCCGAGGGCCGCAACCCCTACCTCGTGGACTACGTGCGCGAGCTGCTGAAGGCGGATCCCGCGCTCGGCGACGACGAGGTCGAGCGTGACCAGACCGTGCTGCTCGGCGGTCTGGAGATCCACACGACGCTGGATCCGGCGTTGCAGGAGGTCGCGCACGTCGTCGCCGAGCTGCTGCCCGGCGACGACGCCCCGCTCGGCGCGCTGACCGCCGTGGACCCGAGGACCGGCGAGCTGCTCGCGATGGGCATCGGGCCGCATCCCTACGGCCCGGGCCCGGGGCAGGTCGACGTGAACCCCGCCGTCCCCGAGGGCGGCGGCAGCGGTCGGCAGCCCGGATCGGCGTTCAAGCCGTTCGAGCTGGTGGCGGCCCTGGAGGACGGCATCTCCCCGACGTACGTGTTCGACGCGGCGGCCCGCTACACCCACACCGACCCGGCGTGCGCCGGGCACTCGGTCGGCAACTACGCCGACGCCAGCCAGGGGCGGCTCGACATGGCCGCCGCCACGGCCCGCTCGAGCAACACCTACTTCGCCCACCTGCTCGACCGGACCGGTCCGGCCAAGCTGGCCGAGGTCGCGCAGCGCATGGGGATCGACCAGCCCCTGGAGCCGCTGTGCTCGCTGGTGCTCGGGGCCGCCGACGTCTATCCCCTGCAGATGGCCTCGGCGTTCGGCACCCTCGCCAACGCCGGGGTACACTGCCCACCGTTCGCGATCGCCCGGGTGCTCGACCGCGAGGGACGGGTCATCTCGGAGGGCGGCGGGGACTGCGCCGCCGCCGTGGACCCCGGGGTGGCCGCCCGCACCACGGCCCTGCTGCGGGGCCCCATCGAGTCGGGCACGGCCTCCCGGCGCGGGGGGATCGGCCGTCCCGCGGCCGGCAAGACCGGCACCACGGACGAGTACCACAACGCCTGGTTCGTGGGGTACATCCCGCAGCTGTCGACCGCGGCGTGGGTGGGTCACGAGCAGCCACGGACGCTCACGGACCCCCGGTGCGGCGGCGCCGTCACCGGCGGGTGCCTGCCGACGATGCTGTGGCAGGAGTTCATGACCCGGGCCATCGCGGCCCGCGGCCTGCCGGTCGAGTCGTTCCCCGCGCCGCCGCCGTTGCCGCTGGGCACCGTGCCGGGGGTGGTGGGCGCCGAGGTCGCGACGGCGGAGGCGACGCTGGCCGACGCCGGTTTCTCGGCCACCACCGAGACCGTCACCGACCACCGCGAAGCCGGCACCGTGGTGACCCAGGACCCCCCGGGAGGCACACAGACCGAGCTGGGCTCGGCGGTGGCGCTCGGGGTGTCGGACGGGCAGGGCGCCCCGCCGCGGATGCCCGACCTCGTCGGCCTGCCCCTGGCCGACGCGCGGCAGCGGCTGTCCGACCTCGACCTCGACGTCGTGGTGGTCGAGGTGCCCGTGGCCGACCCGGCCGCGCTCGGCGAGGTCGTGGGCCAGCGGCCATCCGCCGGCACGAGCACGGCGGACCTGCAGGCCGCCACGCTGGAGGTGGGCCGGGCGCGCACCGCCGAGGACCCCGATCCCGCACCCTCCACGCCGCCGTCGCCGGCCCCCACCGCGCCGCCCGACGCCGTCCCCGCCCCGGACCCGACCGCGCCGTCCAGACCGCCCCCTGACGAGGAGGAGCAGCCCCTGTTGCCCCGACCGATCCGCCCACCGCCCCAGTGAGCCGCCTGCGGCGAGCCGGGCTCGGGCTGGCGGGCGCCGGGGCCACGGGCATCGCCTACGCGAGCCTGGTGGAGCGCCGGGCCTTCCGCCTGCGCCACGTCACCGTGCCGACCCTGCACCCCTCGGCCGGCCGGCCCCTTCGGGTGCTGCACCTGTCCGACCTGCACCTGCTCCCCTGGCAGGACCGCAAGCTCGCGTTCGTGCGGGCCTGCGCACGCGCCGGTCCCGACGTGGTGGTCGCGACCGGGGACCTGCTGGGCCACCCCGAGGCCGTCGAGCCGGCGATCGCCGCGTTGAACGATCTCGCCCGCGGCCGGGTAGCCCTCGCGGTCCTCGGCTCCAACGACGTGTTCGGCCCCGAGCCGAAGAACCCGGCGCGCTACCTGGTGGCGCCGAGCTCGGACTTCGGCGGTCCGCGGCTGGACACCGAGCGGCTCGTCGGCGGCCTGCGCGCGGGCGGCTGGGAGCTCTTCGGCAACCGCCGCGACGAGGTGCGCACCCCGGCGGGACTGCTCGACGTCGCGGGTCTGGCGGATCCCCATGCGGGCTGGGACCGGCCCGAGGAGGTGGACTGGTCGGCCCCGACCCGCCAGACCGTCGTGCGCCTGGGGCTCGTGCACGCCCCCTACCTGCGCGCCCTGGACGCCTTCGCCGACGGGGGGTACGACCTCGTGCTGGCCGGCCACACCCACGGCGGACAGCTGCGCGTGCCCGGCATCGGGGCCCTGGTGGACAACTGCGACCTGCCGCTGCGCCAGGCGCGCGGCCTGTCGCACCACCACGGGACCTGGTTGCACGTCTCCGCCGGCCTCGGCGAGTCGCAGTACGCCCCGGTGCGCTTCGCCTGCCCCCCGGAGGCCACCGTCCTCGACCTCGTCACCCCGGCCGGCAGCGCGGCCCTTTGAGCCGAGCCCCCCGGGCGAGTAGGCTAAGCGTCTGCACCAGCGGGATGTAGCGCAGCTTGGCAGCGCGCCACGTTCGGGACGTGGAGGTCCCGGGTTCAAATCCCGGCATCCCGACCACCCATCGACGATCAACGGGCTGTCCTTCCCGGCCGTAGACTGCGCGGCCACATGGACCTCGACGATTTCCAGGCGCGGATGCGCCTGCTCTACGGCGACCGCGACCGCGAGCGGGGACTGGCCCGCACCTTCGCGTGGTTCACCGAGGAGTGCGGCGAGCTGTCGCGGGCGCTGTTCCGCGGCGACGACGAGGACCGCCGGCGCGAGTTCGCCGACGTGCTCGCCTGGCTCGCCTCCCTGGCCGACCAGGCCGGCGTCGACCTCGCCGCCGCCGCCGAGCGCTACACGGCGGGGTGCCCGCGCTGCCTCGCGACGCCCTGCGCCTGCCGACGGTAGCGCCGTGGGCTTTCGGCTGCTGCGCCCCGACGAGGCCGCCGGCACGGCCCGGCGGGCCGCGGTGTGCTTCGGCGCGGAGCTCGACGATGCGGCGGTCGAGCGCTGGCGGGGCCTCCTCGACCGCGAGGAGGTGTGGGGGCTCACCGACGCTGCGGACCGCGTCCTGGCCCACGGCCGACTCCGCCGCGTCGACCACTGGTTGCTCGGCAGGCGGGTGCCGACCCAGCACGTCGCAAGCGTCGCGGTCCCGCCCGAGCACCGCGGCAGCGGGGTGGCCGCCGAGCTCATGCGCGCGGCCGTGCGCCAAGGCGCCTCCGCCGGCAGCGGGCTGTCGCTGCTGTTTCCCGCCACGGTGGCGCTGTACCGCCGGCTCGGCTACGAGCACGCCGGCGCGTTGCCCCGCTACCGCCTGGACGCCCGCGCGGCGCCCGCGGTCGGGCCCGCTCTCCGCCGCGCCGAGGGCGACGCCGACTGGGCGGCCATCCGCATGTGCGGCGACCGCGCCGCCAGCCGCCTGCACGGCCCGGCGGTCCGCCCCGCGGACCGGTGGGCCCAGCTGCGCGACAGCGCCTACCACTACGTGCTCGACGCGACCGACGGGCTCGACGCCTACGTCCTGTTCGACCACCGCCGCG
This sequence comes from Egibacteraceae bacterium, assembly GCA_040905805.1. Taxonomy (NCBI): domain Bacteria; kingdom Bacillati; phylum Actinomycetota; class Nitriliruptoria; order Egibacterales; family Egibacteraceae; species Egibacteraceae bacterium. The sequence continues at coordinate 21,149 of JBBDQS010000095.1, forward strand.
AGCCCGGCGACTGGCAGTACACCCTGTCCATCACCGACTGGGGCGCGCTGTCGGCACGCGGGCTGGCCGGCGTGGTCGGGCTGGTCGGCCGACACGGCACCGTCGGCAAGGCCGCCACGTTCCGCGGTCCGGTCCCGGAGGTGTGGTCGTTCCTCGTGGCCGAGCAAGACGTCGCGCAGGTCAGCCGCCTGTGGTGGATGGCCCGGGGGCTGGACCTGGACGCCGCGATCGCGCACCGCGGCTTCCCCGTCGGCCTGACCGCGAGCGTGACGCTGGCGGTCGACGACCCGCTGCTGCCCGACCACCAGGGCCCGTGGCGCCTGGAGGTCGCCGGCGGTCGGGGGACCCTCGAGCCGGCCCCGGACGCCGACGTACGCCTCGACGCCCGCGCCGTCGGCCCGCTCGTCACGGGGTTTCGCACGCCCCGCGACCTGGTCCTGGCCGACCTGGCCGCCGGGCCGCCGGCGGCGCTGGAGGTGCTCGGGGCCGCGTTCGCCGGCCCCGTCCCGGTGATCCAGGACTTCTTCTGAGGCCACGTCCCGAGGCCCCATCCCTGCAAGATCACCGGCAGAAAAGACCAAACCGGGGGCCCGGCGGCGCCGAACGACTTCTGCAAACCGCTTCGACGCGTGTCGAGGCACGACTCCCCTCAGCGGAGACCCCGCCACTTCCCCGGCGGGGTCTTCGTGTCGTGCCCGGGCGACGGCTCCGGGCTACAGCTCACCGACGATGATCGGGTCGGTGGTGGGCGCCTGCACGCCCGCCTCCTCCTCGACCGTGACGGCCACGGTGAGCCCGGCAGGGGGCTGGTCGTCGATGCGGTGGCTCGCGTGGCCGACCTCGTCCGGCTGGAACATGCCGAGCAGCACCGGGGTCTCGGCCTCGATCACCCACAGCGCATAGGCGTGCCCGCTGGGAGCGGCCGCCAGACCGTCGGTCACGAACACCCCGCCGCCCCGCTCGTCGGACCACACCAGCCGGGCGGTCGCCCCATCGGGAGCGGCGAGGTCCACGATCCGCGCGTCGGGTGCGGCGACGGCCTCGGCGAGCTGGTCGTCGGCGGCCGGCTCGGTGCCGGTCTGGGTCACGACGACGGTCACGCCCGCCACCCCGAGGACGATCACCGCCGCGACGGCGGGCAGCAGCTGGCGCAGGCGCTCGCGCCGACCCTTGAGCTCGTCCACCGGCGCGGACGCCGGCACCCCCGCTTGCACCGGCACCCCCGCCTGCGCCGGTACTTCCTCCTGCGCGGGCAGCGCGACGGGCGCGCGCTCCGGCGCCGCCTGCGGCGTGGCCGCGACGGCCGCGAGCAGCCGATCGCGCATCCCCGGGGGCGGCTCCTCGTCGGCGATGGTCCCGAGCAGCGCGCCGGTGGCCTGGAACTCGTCGACCTCGACGCGGCAGTCCCCGCAGTCGTCGAGATGGCGCTCGAAGGACCGCCGCTCCTCCTCGTCGAGGGCGTCGAGCGCGTAGGCGCCGGCCAGCTCGTGAACGTCAGTAGTCACAAGGCTAGTCTGCGTCGCCGACGCCGGGCTCACAAGCATTGCCGGGCAGGCGGTGGCTCACGCCAGGCCCCGCTCGACGAGCAGCTCGGCGATCTGCACCGTGTTGAGCGCGGCGCCCTTCAGCAGGTTGTCCCCGGTGACCCAGAGGTTCAAGGCGTGCGGATCGACGAGGTCGGAGCGCACGCGCCCGACGACGACCTCGTCGCGTCCCGCCCACTCCAGCGGGGTGGGCACCGGCTCGACCAGCAGGCCGGGGAAGCGCTCGAGCGTGGAGATGGCGCTGGCCGCGGTGATCCGGTCCTCGAACGTGGCGCGCACCTGGATCGCGTGGCCGACCATCACCGGGACCCGCACGCAGGTCGGCGCCACCGGCAGGTCCGTCAGGCCGAGGATCTTGCGCGACTCGTTCTGCAGCTTCATCTCCTCGTCGCTGTAGCCGTCGCCCACGTCCGTGCCGAGCCACGGCACGACGTTGAAGGCCAGGGTCTTCGCATGCACGGCGGGGGCCACCAGCTTGGCGGCGGCGGCCCCGTCGCTGCGCAGCAGCTCCCGCTGCTCGTAGAGGACGGGGATCTGCGCCTCGAGCTCGTCGATGCCCTTCTGTCCCGCGCCGCCCGCGGCCTGGAAGCTGGTGGCCACGAAGCCGGTCAGGCCGAACCCGTCGTGCAGCGCCTTCAGGGGCAGCATCGCGACCATCGTGGTGCAGTTGGGGTTGGCGACGATCCCCCGCCCGCCCCCGCCGGGCGCGACCAGGTCGAGGGCGTCGGCGTTGACCTCGCTGACCACCAGGGGCACGGCGGGGTCCATGCGCCAGGCAGACGAGTTGTCCACGACGAGGGCGCCGGCCGCGACGGCCCGGGGCGCCTCGGCACGCGACGTCGACCCGCCGGCCGAGAACAGGGCGAGGTCGACGCCGTCGAAGACGTCGGGCTCGCCGGTGGCGCGCACGGTGACGTCGCGATCCCGGAAGGCCAGGCGGCGCCCGGCCGAGCGTTCGCTGGCCAGGAAGACCACGCGGTCACAGGGGAAGGCCCGCTTTTCGAGGAGCCGGCGCAGGTCCTGGCCGACCGCGCCGGTGGCGCCGACGACCGCGACGGTCCGCCCCATCTAGGCCACCTCGCCCAAGCGGAAGCGCTCGTGGACCGCGCGCACGGCCGCCTCCACGTCGGTGGCCCGGATCACCACCGAGATGCGGATCGTGGACGTGGAGATCATCTCGATGTTGACGCCGGCCTCGGACAGGGCCGCGAACATCGAGGCGGCCACGCCGGGGTGGGTCTTCATGCCGGCACCGACCAGGGAGACCTTGGCCACCTCGGGATCAAGGTCGATCGCCACGGCACCGATCTCCTCCTGCAGGCCCTCGAGGAGCTGCAGCGCCCGCGGGCCGTCCTCCAGCGGCAGCGTGCAGGAGATGTCGGTGGTGCCCTCCTCCGACACGTTCTGCACGATCATGTCGACGTTGATGCTGTTGCCGGCGAGCAACGTGAAGATGCGCGCGGCCACGCCGGGCTTGTCGGGCACCTGGCGGATGACGAGCTTGCCCTCGCCCCGCTCGTGGGCCACCCCGGAGATGATCGCCTGCTCCATGTGTGCCTCCTGTTCGACGACCCAGGTGCCCTCGGCGTAGCTGAACGAGCTGCGCACGTGGATGGTGACACCGTGGTTGCGTGCGTACTCGACGCTGCGGACCGCGAGGACCTTCGCGCCGTTGGCGGCCAGCTCCAGCATCTCGTGGTGGGTCACCCGGTCGAGCTTGCGGGCGTCGGCCACGATGCGCGGGTCCGCCGTGTAGACCCCGTCCACGTCGGTGTAGATCTCGCACACCTCGGCCTGCAGGGCGGCAGCCAGCGCGACCGCCGTGGTGTCGCTCGCGCCCCGCCCCATGGTGGTGACGTCCTTGGACGCCCGGGAGACACCCTGGAAGCCCGCGACGATGACCACGTCGCCGTCGGCCAGCGCCTCGGTGATGCGACCGGGGGTGATGTCGATGATGCGGGCCTTGCCGTGCACCGCGTCGGTGATGATGCCGGCCTGACTGCCGGTCAGGCTGCGCGCCGACAGGCCGTGCTCGTGGATGGCCATGGCCAACAGCGCCATGGAGATGCGCTCCCCCGCCGTGAGCAGCATGTCGAGCTCGCGTCCGGGCGGGATGGCCGAGATCGCCCTGGCCTGGGCGTGCAGGTGATCGGTCGTCTTGCCCATGGCGGACACGACCACGACGACCTCGTGCCCGGCGCGCTTGGCCTGGACGATGCGCTCGGCGACGCGGACGATGCGGTCGGTGTCCGCGACGGAGCTGCCCCCGTACTTCTGGACGACGATCATGCGCTGCTGACCCTCACGCTGGACGGACCCCCGGTGCCCGACCAGCCTACCGGTCGCCCCGCCGCGGTCGGCAGCGGCTACAGGTCGCGGCGGCCGAGGAACGCGTGGCCGAGGGTGACCTCGTCGGCGTAGTCGAGGTCCCCGCCGACGGGCAGCCCGCTCGCGATGCGGCTCACCCGCACCCCCGTCTGCTTGAGCAGCCGCCCGAGGTAGCTGGCGGTGGCGTCGCCCTCGGTGTTGGGGTTGGTGGCCAGCACGACCTCGGCGATGCCTTCGTCACCGAGGCGCGCCACCAGCTGGCTGATGTGCAGCTGGTCGGGGCCGATGCCGTCGAGCGGGGAGATGGCTCCGCCCAGCACGTGGTAGCGCCCGCGGAACAACGCGGTCTTCTCGATCGCCATGAGGTCGCGCGGCTCCTCCACCACGCACAGCTGGGTCGGGTCGCGCCGCGTGTCGCGGCAGATGCGGCACTCCTCGGCCTCGCTGACGTTGAAGCACCGCGCGCAGAAGCGCACGTTGTCCTTGACCGCCGTGATCGCCTTCGCGAGCCGCTCGGCGTCGGCGGGCTCGACGATCAGCAGGTGGAACGCGAGGCGCTGCGCGCTCTTGGGCCCGATGCCGGGCAAACGGCCGAGCTCCTCGATGAGGTCCTGGATCGGGCCTTCGTACACGCCGGCGCTGAGGCGCTACACCATGCCGGGCGGGAGGCCGAGGCCGGCGGTCAGGCCGCCGAGCTTCTCCTCCTCGAGCGCCTTGGCGGTCCGGAGCGCGTCGTTGACCGCGGCGGTGACCATGTCGGCGAGCATCTCGACGTCGTCGGGATCCACCGCCACCGGGTCGATGGCGATGGAGCGGACCTCGGCGCCACCGCCGGCCACCGTCACCCGCACCATGCCGCCGCCGGCAGCACCCTCCACGTCCGTGGCGGCCAGCTCCTCCTGGGCGGCGGCGAGCTTGCGCTGCATGGCCTGCGCCTGCTTCATGATCTGGTTCATGTTGCCGTTGGCCATGGCCAGCTCCCTCTCGTCACCCTCGCCCCAGCCTAGCCGACCTGGACCACATCGAGGGCGCGCTCACTCCTCCATGACGGTGGCCCCGAGGTCGCGGCTCAGGGCGCGCACCGCGTCGTCGTGGGCCTGCTGCTCGTCGGGCAGCTCACCGGCCGCCTCGGCCGCCTCGGCCTCGGCCACCGCGCTCGCCTCGTCCTGCTGCTCTGACCCGCCGGCGTTGCCCGGCGCCGCCGGCTCGTCGCCCTCGGCGAGCACGCAGCGCACCTGGAAGGCCACCCCCAGCACCTGCTCGAAGATCGCCCCCAGCAGCGACTGCGCCTGGTCGTCGCCGCACTGCTCGGCGTGGAAGGCGTAGCGGGGGCGGAACCGCAGCGTCAACCGGTTGCCGTCGACGGCGGTGGGCTGGCCCTCGGTGAGGAAGGCGTGGAGGGTGCGCTTGCGCGCCTTCGTGGCCTCGAGCACCGCAGGCCAGCTGCGCTGGACGAGATCGAGGTCGACAGCGCCGGCCGTGGTCGCGCCTCCGGCTCCGGCCTGCTCGGGTGTGTCGGCGCCCGCCGCCCCGGCCCCGGGGCGCTCACCAGCCCACCCTCCAAGCCCCTCCGTCGGGGCGGCGGGCGCCTGCTCGTCGCGGGTCTCCGCCGCGGTGGCGGGCGCTCTCTGCTCCTGGGCCTGCGCCGGGGCTGAGGCCGCGTGGTCGTTGCCGGTCTCCGCCGGGGGGGCTGCGGCGTGGTGTTGGGGCGTCTCCGCCGGTTGGGCGACGCCGGTGCGGCGTTCGAGGCGGTCCATGCGCGCCGCCAGGGCGGCGGGGTCGCCCGCGGCCTCCGGCATCGCCGCCTTGGCCAGCGCGAGCTCCAGCGGCAGGCGGATCGACCCCCGCCGCATCTGGGCCTGGGCCTCGGCCAGCAGCTCCACGGCGCGCAGCAGGTCGGCCTGGCCGAGCCGTCCCGCCTGCGCGGTCATCCGCGCGAGACGCTCCGGGGTCGCCTCGACCAGCCCGGCGTCGGGTGCGGCCTGCAGGACGAACAGCGCGCGCAGGTGGTCCACCGCCTCCCGGGTGAACTGGCGCAGGTCGTGGCCGGCGTCGGCCAACCGGCCGACCAGCACGCAGAGGCCGGCGACGTCGCCAGCCGCCACGTGGTCGACCATCTCGACGAGCAGCTCCTCGGGCACCGCACCGAGGACATCGGCCACGCCCTCCGCGGTCACGCGACCGCCGGTGAACGCCACCACCTGGTCGAGCACGCTCAGGGTGTCCCGCACGCTGCCGTCGCCGGCCCGCGCGACCAGCTCGACCGCGCCGGGCTCGAACTCCATGCCCTCCTCAGCGCCGAGCGCCCGCACATGCCCCGCCAGGTCGGCGGCGCCCACGCGCTTGAAGTCGAAGCGCTGCGTGCGCGACAGGATCGTGTCGAGCACCTTGTGGGGCTCGGTCGTCGCGAACACGAACACGACGTGGCCGGGCGGCTCCTCGACGGTCTTCAGGAACGCGTTCCACCCCGCCGTCGACAGCATGTGGCACTCGTCGACGATGTAGACCTTGGTGCGCGCCGAGACCGGGGCGAACGCCACCCGGTCGCGCAGGTCGCGGACGTCCTCGACGCGACCGTGGCTGGCGGCGTCGATCTCGATCACGTCCACCGACGACCCGGCGGTGATGGCGACGCAGTGCGTGCACGTGTTGCAGGGCTCGGCGGTCGGCCCGCGCTCGCAGTTCAACGACTTCGCCAGGATCCGGGCCGTGGAGGTCTTGCCCGTTCCGCGGGGACCGGTGAACAGGTAGGCGTGATGGACGCGGTCCTCGGCGACGGCCTGACCCAAGGTGGTCGTCACATGAGCCTGGCCGACCACGTCGGCAAAGGTCTGCGGCCGGTACTTGCGATACAGCGAGACGTAGGCCACGCGAGTGTCCTCCACGGGGAAGGCAGGGCCGGGAAGTCCGCCGCGGGCACCACCGGACGGGTGAGGTCGGCGCGGCGTGTCCGCGGCGCCCGTCACGGACCGCTTATGGCTGCTGCCTTCCGGCCCTGACCAGGTTCACGGCGTGACGTCGC
>JBBDQS010000096.1 GCA_040905805.1 Egibacteraceae bacterium
GCGGGAAGATGTTGATCCAGACCTTGCCGCCACGCTTGATGTAGCGGGTCATGGCGACACGGGCTGACTCGATCTGGCGGTTCGTGACCCATCCGGCGGTCAGCGCCTGCAGGCCGTAGTCGCCGAACGACACCTCGGTGCCGCCCTTGGCCAGGCCGCGCATGCGGCCGCGATGCTGCTTGCGGTGGGCAACTCTCTTCGGGGACAGCATGCGTGCTCCTACTCCCCCTGCTGGGTGGGCTGGTCGGCCGGCGGCGCCTCGGGCGCGGACTCGGCCGGCGGCTCGGTCGGGGCCTCGCTCGACGGCGCAGTCGGCGCCTCGGGCTCGGTCGGGGTCGCAGCCGACTCGTCGGTCGGCGCCTCCCCCGCCTGCTCGGTGTGCGCGCTGGGCGCAGGGCCCCCCACCGCATCCGTGTCGAGGGGGGCTGGGGCCTCCGGCGGGACGTTGGCTGCGCCGGCGCTGGCCGGCTGCGAGGAGGCCGGGGCGACCGGAGCCGCTTCCTTGGCCTGCTCGTCAGCGGCGTCGCCCATCCCGGCGGTTACGCCGGCCGGCGGCTGCGCCGCGGCGGGGGCCGGCGCCTGCTTCGTCACCGGCTGCCGCTTCTGCTGGCGCGCACGCTGGTCCCGCTGGTCGGACGACGGGAGCTGCTCGCCGGTGTAGATCCAGACCTTGACGCCGATCCGGCCATAGGTGGTGCGCGCCTCGTCGAAGCCGTAGTCGATCTTGGCCCGCAGGGTGTGCAGCGGCACCCGGCCCTCGCGGTACCACTCGGTGCGGCTCATCTCCGCCCCGCCGAGACGGCCCGAGCACTGCACCCGGATGCCCTCGGCGCCAGCCTTCATGGCGTTCTGGGTCGCCCGCCGCATCGCCCGCCGGAAGCTGACCCGACCGCGCAGCTGCTCCGCCACGTTGTGGGCTGTCACCTGCGCGTCCTGCTCGGGGCCCTTCGCGATGTCCTTGATGTTCAGCTTGACCTGCTTGCCGGTCATCTTCTCCAGGTGCGCACGGATCGCGTCGGCCTCGGCGCCCCGTCGCCCGATGACGATCCCGGGACGGGCGGTGACGACGTCCACGGTGACCCGCTCGCGGGTGCGCTCGATGAGGATCACCGAGATGCCCGCATGCCGCACCCGCTCCCGGATGTAGTTGCGGATGCGATCGTCCTCGATGACGTAGGACGCGTATTCCTTGTCGGCGAACCACACGGACTTGTGGTCCTTGATGATGCCGAGACGGAACCCGTATGGGTGGATCTTCTGGCCCACGGTGCTACTCCTCGCCCGGGCTCGTGCCCGGCTTTCTGGTAGGGCTCGTGCCCGGCTTTCTGGTAGGGCTCGTGCCCGGCTTTCTGGTAGGGCTCGTGTTCTGGGGTGGGGCGGGCTTGGCGCCCACCGTGATGGTGATGTGGCTGGTGCGCTTGCGGATCCGGTAGGCCCGCCCCATCGCGCGCGGCTGGTACCGCTTCAGGGTCGGCCCCTCGTCGACGACGGCCAGCGCGACGACCAGGTCGTCGGCGTCGAGGCCGTTGTTGTGCTCGGCGTTCGCCACCGCGGAGTTCAACGTCTTCAGGATCTGACCGGCCACCGCCTTCGGGGACAGCTCGAGCAGACGACGCGCGTCCTCGATCTCGCGCCCCCGGATGTGGGCGACCACCTGGCGCGCCTTGTTCGGGGCCACGCGGGCGTAGCGGGACACCGCCCGCACCTGCACCGACTCGTTCTGTTCGACTGCCATCTGGCGTCCCTCTACCGTCCGCGCTTGACGCGCATCTGCTGCTTCTCGCCGGCGCCGCGCCACTTGATCGCCCGTGTGGGCGCGAACTCGCCGAGCTTGTGGCCGACCATGGATTCGGAGATGTACACGGGCACGTGCTTGCGCCCGTCGTGCACGGCGATCGTGTGACCGACCATGTCTGGGGAGATGTCCGAACGGCGTGACCAGGTCTTGATGACCCGCTTGTCGCCCTTGGCGTTCAGCTCCTCGACCTTCTTCGACAGATGCCCATCGACGAAGGGGCCCTTCTTGAGGCTGCGCGGCATGCTGTTCCCTCCTACCGGCGACGCTTGCCGCGCCGGCGAATGATGTCCCGGTTGGACTGCTTGTTCTTCTTGCGGGTGCGCATCTCCGGCTTGCCCTGCGGGTTGGTGGGGTGGCGCCCGCCCGAGGAGCGCCCCTCGCCGCCACCCAGCGGGTGGTCCACGGGGTTCATGACCACACCGCGGACACTTGGCCGCTTGCCGCGCCACCGGGTGCGGCCGGCCTTGCCGTCGCGAACCAGCTCGTGCTCGGCGTTGCCGACCGCCCCGATGGTGGCCCGGCAGGCGGCGAGCACCATGCGCACCTCGCCCGACGGGAGACGGAGCGCTGCGCGATCCCCCTCCTTGGCCAGCAGCTGCACGCGGTTGCCGGCGGACCGACCGAGCTTGGCTCCACCGCCCGGCCGCATCTCCACGGCGTGCACGATGCTGCCGACGGGGATGTTGCGCAGGGGCAGTGCGTTGCCGGCCTTGATGTCGGCTCCGTCGCCGGACTCCACCATGTCGCCCACGCGCAGACCCTCGGGCGCGAGGATGTAGCGCTTCTCGCCGTCCACGTAGTGCAGCAGGGCGATGTGGCTCGACCGGTTGGGGTCGTACTCGATGGTGGCGACCTTCGCCGGCACCCCGTCCTTCGTGCGACGGAAATCGATCTCCCGGTAGTGGCGCTTGTGCCCGCCGCCCTGGTGGCGCGTGGTGATGCGCCCGTTGCTGTTGCGCCCGGACTTCTTGGGGTTCGGCTTGGTCAGCGACTTCAGCGGCTTGTCGGTCGTGATCGTCGAGAAGTCGGACACGCTCATGTTGCGGCGTGCCGGACTCGTGGGCTTGTACTTGCGAAGGGCCATGGCTCAGAGACCTGCCTCAAAGATGTCGATCGACTCCCCTTCGGCGAGGGTCACGATCGCTCGCTTGGTGTCCTTGCGCTTGCCGTAGTGGGCCCCGAAGCGCTTGGTCTTGCCGACGCGGTTCATCGTGTTCACGCTGGCGACCTTGACGCCGAAGATCGCCTCGACCGCCTGCTTGATCTCGGTCTTGTTGGACCGGGGATCGACGAGGAAGGTGTAGCGGCCCTCGTCGAGCAGCGAGTAGCTCTTCTCGCTGACGACCGGGGCGAAGATGACGTCCCTGGGACTTTGCATCTAGCGGCTCACCTCCACGAGGTCGGCCCGGCGACCGGTGCCGACGTACTCCAGAGCGTCGCGCTGGAAGACGACGGCGTCGCTGCAGAGCACGTCGTAGGTGTTGATCTGGTCGACGGTCAGGATGTGGACGGCCCCGAGGTTGCGGAAGCTCTTCGCCACCGGCTCGTCCCGGGTCGACAGCACGAGCAGCACCTTGCGCTCGGCGAGCTCCAGCGCGGTCAGGAACCCCACCGCCGCCTTGGTGCTCGGGACGTCGAATGCCAGGTCGGAGACCACCCGGATCGCCTCGTCTGCCGCCCGGTCGGACAGCGCGGAGCGCAGCGCCAGGCGCTTCAGCTTCTTGGAGACCCGCTTGGTGTAGTTCTGGTCGCCGGTCGGTCCGTGCGCCACGCCGCCACCCGCCCACTGGGGGGAGCGGATGGAGCCCTGCCGGGCGCGGCCGGTGCCCTTCTGGCGCCACGGCTTGCGCCCACCACCGCGCACCTCGCCCCGGCTCTTGACCTTGGACGTCCCCGACCGGGCGGCGGCCAGCTGCGCGGTGACGACCTGGTGCATGGCGGCGGTGTGCACCTTGGCGCCGAACACCTCCGGGTCCAGGTCCACGGTGCCGTCGGTCGCACCCGACATCGTGTGCACGTCGACCGTCAGGTCCACGGGCGTGTCGCTGCTCGAGGCCCCCATCAGGCTTCACTCCCCGCCGCCGCGGCGGTCCGTGGCTTCGTGGTCTCGCAGACGATGACCAGCGAGCCCGCTGCCCCCGGGACGGCGCCCTTGATGAGCAGGAGGTTGCGCTCGGTGTCGACGCCGACGAGCTCCAGGCGCTGCACGGTGACGCGCTCGCCACCCATGCGGCCGGCCATGCGGGTCCCGGGGAACACCCGGGCGGGCGTGGCGCAGGCGCCGATGGCACCGGGCGCGCGGTGCACCTTGTGCACCCCGTGGCCGGCGCCGAGGCCGGCGAAGCCGTGGCGCTTCATGACCCCCGCGAAGCCCTTGCCCTTGCTGGTGCCGGTGACGTCGACCAGCTCCCCCACGTCGAACTGCCCGACGGTGACGGTCTCGCCCGGCTTCTGGTCGCCGGCGAGCTCGAACTCGACCAGGTGGCGCGTCGGTTCCACCCCCGCCTTGGCGAAGTGACCAGCGAGCGGCTTGTTCGCCCGCTTGCGGGTACCGAAGCCCAGCTGCACGGCCGCGTACCCGTCGCGTGCGACGGTGCGGACCTGGGTGACCGGGCATGGCCCCGCGCGCACGACGGTGACCGGCAGGACCCTGCCCTCGTCGTCGAAGACCTGGGTCATCCCGAGCTTCTCGCCGAGAATCCCTTTACGTGCCATCGGTTTCTACTTCCTCATCTCGTTGCCGCGCCTGGCCCTGCCGGCCTGATACCGGCGGGGTGGGGGTTGGGCTGGGCCACCTGTGGTGGAGGCGACCTAAAAGTGCCGTACCCGGGAGCCGGAACCACAGGTGGCCCAGCCCACGGACCGAGCTACAGCTTGATCTCGATGTCGACGCCGGCTGGGAGGTCCAGGCGCATCAGCGAGTCCACGGTTTTTTGGGTGGGGTCGTGGATGTCGATGAGGCGCTTGTGCGTGCGCATCTCGAAGTGCTCACGCGAGTCCTTGTACTTGTGCG
>JBBDQS010000097.1:0-10536 GCA_040905805.1 Egibacteraceae bacterium
GTGACCTCGATGGCGGTCAAGACCCCGATGTCGGCGGCGTGGACGTTGCCGTCAAGATCGGTGAACGCCTGCTCGGATGGTTGGGGGAAACGGCCGGCCAGGCCCGCCGCGCGCAGCGTCCGCACGATGAACGCCGCCATCTGGTCGCGGCGTACCAGACCCGCCGGCTGGTAGGACCCGTCAGCCAACCCACCGGCGATGTCATGGTTCCACGCGCAGTCGACGTTGCCCCGGTGCACCTCGGGAATCAACTCGCGGTCGGTGAACGGAGCCGGCGCACACTCGCTGTCCTGCGCGCTGGCGGGTAGTGGCAACGCCAGCAACGTCACCGCAACGCTGAGCGCCACGCCTGCGCTGAGGACCCGCCACGGCCGACCCGCACACCCGACTGCAACCATTCCACAACCCCCTGTCCGGGGTGAACCCGACCCAGCAGTCCGTCACCAACATCGCGCGGCCTGTCGAGCAAACACCCTAGTACCGTGTCCCACCGACGGTCCGGCTACCCCCGATCCAAGGGGGGGCAGTCTGCCACATTGCGACTGCAAAGCCCAGGCCGTTCAGAATTCGTGGTCTCTCAGCTACTGATGGTAGATCAGGGTTGGTGTGCTTCTCGTGCTCCAGTTTGAGTTGGATTGGCCCGCAGGATTGGAGCACGAGGGCGGCGATGGCGCCGGCCAAGTGGAATCCGAAGCCGCGGCGGGCGATCAGTCGGACGCGTGCGTTCATGCTTAGAGCGTGCGCCGATAGGTGGCTGGGAGGGCCGGGATTCGGCGGGTTGGTGTGCGTGTAGGTGGGCGCGCGGGGCGGCGCTGAGAGGGCAGGTCCGTGTCGGCGTCAGGGGTATGTCGAGAGTGGCTGCGCTCTCGGCGAACATGCTGGGAAGTGACGGCGTGCGCGCGCTTACAGCGCTGAGGTGAGGGGCCGGGGCTTGGCGGTGGGGAGTAGGGGGAGAAGGCGCCGGTCGGGTCAGGTCGGGGTCGCAGCGGGGCTCCACCGGTCAGCCCACTTGAAGAGCTTGACGGTGAGGATGAGCGTGACGGCCAGGGCGATCTGGGCCATGCGGTGGATGGTTCTCCGGTCGGTGTTACGCCGCAGCTGACCGAAGTTGGAGAACCACGAGTTGCTGCGCTCGACCGCCCAACGCAGCCCGAGTCCCAGCGACTGCTTGTCGCCGTTGCCCTTGCTCCGGGCGTTGCCCTTGCTCGGGGCGTTGGCCGTGCGCTGCTCGTCCTTGTCGTCGTTGTCCTTGTCCTCCGTCGTGCGCTCGGTGACGTTCTTTCCTTCCCCGCGCTTGCGTTTCTTGGCGATGACGGCGTCGGTGATCCCCGACGTGGCGCACAGTTCGCGGACGCCGGCGGCGTCGTAGCCGCGGTCCAGGTGCAGTGTTTCGATCTCGGTAAGCAGTCCCCGGCCCTCGATGGCGTTCAGGGTGGGTTCGAACAGTTTGATGTCGTTGCGGTTGGCGCCGTCGATGGCCCAGCCGATCGGGATGCCGTCGCGGTCGGTGGCCAGCGACCACTTCCAGCCGAGCTTGCCCCGGTCGGTGGGGTTTCGTCCGGTGCCCTCGCCGCCGCACGGCGCCTTGTGCAGGCTGCCGTCGATGGACACCTCCGACAGGTCCAGCCCCTTGACGCGGTCGTAGCCGGCCAGCGCCTGGTCGCACAGCGCGTCGAACACCCCGGCGGCGATCCATTCGTCGCGGCGGCGCCGCAGGGTGGTCGCGCTGGTCTTGAGCAGCCGTGCGGCGGTGGTCCACGAGCAGCCCAGCACCAGCCGGTAGACGATCCCTTCGAAGCAGATCCGGTCGTGGATGCGGGGCCGGTGGCAGCCCAACGGGTGGTCGTCGACTGGGAGGGGCAGCAGTCCTTCGACCGCGGCCCAGACCGCGTCGACCACCCGGGGGTGCAACGCTTGCACGAACGCCCTCCACGATCGTGAAGTAGCAATACTTCACAAGTATGCTGGAGGCGACCCTGGAGGTGTGGGATGTCCGCCCGACCCGACCAGTCGCGCCGCCGCGCCGCCGAGCAGCGCCGCGCCGAGATCACCGCCGAGATCGCCGCGCTGCTCGCCGCCGGCCCGCCGCTGCCCGGCAGCCTGGTCACCCGCCACAACCGCTGCGCCAACCGCACCTGCCGCTGCCGCGCCGACCCTCCGCAGCTGCACGGCCCCTACCCGGCGTGGACCCGCAAAGTCGACGGCAAGACTGTCACCCGCTCACTCAACGCCGACCAGGTCGCCCGCTACCAGCCCTGGTTCGACAACGCCCGCCGGCTCCGTGAACTGGTCACACAGCTGCACCAGCTCGCCGTGGAACAGGCCGAGACCGCCGAAGGATGGCCCCGCACCTGACCCCAGCCACCGTCACCTATTGGCGCGCGCTCTTATCCTGGACCTCCACCGCGGAGGCCCCTTGCGCTCTACCGCTCCGTGTTCGACCAGGCGGCGTACAGGCTGGCGTAGCGCCCGCCGAGGCGCACCAGCTGGTCGTGGCTGCCGAGCTCGACGATGCGCCCGTCGTGCACCACGGCGATGCGGTCCGCCCGCATCGCGGTCGCCAGTCGGTGGGCGATCAGGATCGCGGTGCGTCCCTCCAGCAGGGTGTCGAGCGCCCGCTCGACCTGCGCCTCGGTGGCGAGATCCAGGTTGGAGGTCGCCTCGTCGAGGATCAGGACCCGTGGCCGGGCGAGGAACGCCCGGGCCAGCGCCAGGAGCTGGCGCTCCCCCGCCGACAGCGTCACCCCCCGCTCGTGGCAGGGGGCGTCGAGGCCGCCGGGCAGCCGGCGCACCAGCATGTCGAGGCCGACCGCCTCGCAGGCCTGCCACACCTCGTCGTCGGTGGCGTCGGGCCGGGCGAAGGCGATGTTGTCCCGCATCGTCCCGGCGAACAGGAACGGCTCCTGCGGCACGGTCCCGAGCTGGCGGCGCAGGGAGGCGAAGGTCACGCCGCGCAGGTCGTGGCCGTCGAGGCGGACCGCACCGCCGGTCGGGTCGTAGAAGCGCGCGAGCAGCTTGACGATCGTGGACTTGCCCGCGCCGGTCGGTCCGACCAGCGCGACGGTCTCGCCCGGCGCGACGTGCAGGTCGACGTCGTGCAGCACCGCACCGCCCGTCCGGTAGGCGAAGGTCACCCGGTCGAAGCGGATGTCGCCGGCCACCGCGGGCAGCGCCTCGGCGTCGGGCCGTTCGGGCACGGCGGGCTCCTGCGCGAGCACGCCGCGCAGGTAGGACATCCCCGCCTGACCCCGCTGGTAGGAGTTGTAGACCTGCACCAGCTGCTGGATGGGCGCGAACAGCTGGCCGAGGTACAGGACGAACGCGGCCAGGACGCCGACGGTCAGGGTGCCCCGCAGCACCATCCCGCCGCCCACCGCCAGGATGAAGGCCTGCCCGGCGATCCCGACGAACTCGCTGCCACCGCTGTAGGTGGCCGCCAGGCGCGCGGTCGCGTCGTTGGCGTCACGGTAGGCCCCGACGACGTTGCGGTGCTCGACGACGTTGTGGCGGTGGCGGTTGTGGACCGTGACGACGCGCACGCCGGACAGGTTCTCGGCGAGGTGCGCCACCACGTCGGCGATGCGGTCGCGCACCCGCCGGTAGGCGACGTCGGACCGCCCCCGAAACCACACCGTCAGCACCCCCATGACGGGCAGGACGGCGAGCAGGGTGAGGGCCGCCAGCGCGGGGTTCAGGACGAAGAGCGCGACGGTGACCACGACGAGCACGAGGCTCTGGGCCATGAACTGGATCAGTCCCTCGTGGAACAGCTGGGTCAGCGCCTCCACATCGCTGGTCATCCGGCTGATGATGCGACCAGCCGGCTCGCGCTCGTAGTAGTCCAGCGACAGCCGCTGCAGGTGCGCGAAGACCTGCCGGCGCAACCGCTCGAGCGAGCGCTCCCCGATCCGGGCGGTCCAGCGTGCCCGCGCCCAGCCGAGCAGCCACCCGACCAGGGTGAGCCCGAGGAAGACCGCGCACACGGCCCAGAGCACCCGCAGGTCGCCGGGTCGGATGCCCTCGTCGATGCCGATCTGCAGGAGCAGCGGCCCGGCCTGGGTCGCCGCGGTCTCCAGGAGCACGAGCACCCCGCTCGCGGCCAGGGCCCGGCGCTGGGGGGCGAGGAGCTGGCGCACCGACAGCGGGCGGCGTTCGGGGGGCTGCTGGCTGAACGTGGGGGCGTCGACGTCGTGCTCGGGCTCGCGGGCGAGCTCGGCTTCGACGGCCTCCTCCAGCTCCTCGGGGATCCCGGCGAACGGCAGGTTGGCCCGCCGCGACGCGCCGAACGCGCCCTGCCCGGCGATGCCGCTCATCCCGCCGAAGTGCGCGCTCATGATCTCCGCTCCGGGGCGGGGTCGCGGTCCAGGACCCGGGCGTAGCGCGGCTCGGTGGCCAGCAGCTCGCGGTGGTCGCCGCTGACCACGATGCGGCCGTCCTCGATGAGCACGACCCGGTCGGCCAAGTCGATGGTGGACAGCCGATGGGTGATCAGGATCGTGGTCCGCGCCCCCGAACGGGTCCGCAGGCCACGGTGGATGGCATCCTCGACGACGGCGTCGATGGCGCTGGTCGCATCGTCGAGGACCAGCACGGCGGGATCGGCGAGCAGTGCCCGGGCCAGCGCGACCCGCTGGCGCTGCCCGCCAGACAGGGTGTAGCCGCGCTCACCGACCCGGGTGTCCAGGCCGCCGGGCAGCGCCTCGATGAACGCCGCCGCCTGGGCGGTCCGCGCGGCGGCGAGGATCTCCTCCTCGGTCGCGCCCGGCCGGGCGTAGGCGAGGTTGTCGCGCAGCGAACCGGAGAACAGGAAGGGTTCGTCGAAGGCGACGCCGACGGCGGCCCGCAGGCTCGGCAGGGAGACGTCGCGGACATCGTGGCCGTCCACGAGGACCGCGCCAAAGTCGACGTCGTAGAGGCGGGCGAGCAGGCGGGCCACGGTGGACTTGCCGCACCCGGTCCGCCCGACCAGGGCGACCGTCTCGCCGGGCGCGATGTCGAGGTGCACGTCGGTCAGGACCGGATGCTCGGGGTCGTACCCGAAGCGCACCCCCCGCAGGGCGACCGCTCCCTTCGGGGCGTCGAGCACGACCGCGTCGTCGCGGTCGCGGATCGAGGGCTCCCGGTCGAGCAGCTCGTAGACCCGCCCGGCCGAGGCGCTGGCCCGCTGGGCCATGAGGAGGATCGATCCGAGCATGCGAAACGGCGGCTGCAGCAAACCGACGTAGGCGGAGAAGGCCACCACGGCGCCGACGGTGATCTGGTCCTGGACGACCAGCCAGCCGCCGTAGCCGAGCACGAGCACGATCCCGATACGCGGCAGGTTCTCGATGACCGGGGCGTAGGCCGCGCGCACGTCGAGCTGGCGGATGCTGGCCCACCGCAGCCGGCGCGCGGCGCGAGCGAGGGCGTTGACCTGCTGCTGCTCCGCGGCGAACGACCGGACCACGCGCACCCCGGAGACGTTCTCGGCGACCACACCCGCGACCTCGGCTTGGCGGGACTGGACGAGCCAGGACAGCGGCGACAGCAGCTGGCGCATCCGCCCACCCGCCACCAGCACCCCGAGCAGCGGCGCGATGGCCACCAGCGTGAGCGGGACGTGCACCGCCACCATCAGGCCGATGGCGATCCCGAGACCGATGAGGTGCATGGCCATGAGGGGGGCGAAGCTCAGGAAGAGCTGCACGGCCCGCACGTCGCTGTTGGCTCGCGAGATCAGCTCCCCGGAGTCCACCGTGTCGTAGAAGGGGAACGGCATCCGCCCGAGGTGGGCGTACAGCAGGACCCGCAGGTCGGACTCGAGGTCGAAGGAGAAGCGGAAGAGGCTGGAGCGCTGGAACCAGGTGAACCCGCCCCGGGCGACCGCGAGGCCCAGCAGGGCCCAGACGTAGGGCGCCAGGCCGGTCTGCCCGGGCACGAGCACGTCGTCGATCGCGGCCATGATGACCCGCGGCGCGGCGACCTGGGCACCCATGGCCACGACCGCGCACCCCAGGGCGATCAGCAGCGTGCGCTTGCGGGCGGCGACCAGCGGCCAGACGCGCCGCAGCCACCCCTTCGTGCGGTCGGGGTCCACGAACGCGGGGGGCGGGGCGTAGCGCGGCGTCGCGGCGACGGGCTCGAACGGGCGATCGCGTGTGCCGTCACCCCCGACAAGGCTGGCCAGGTCGCGTTCCAGCGCGGAGGTCACGTCGGACCCAGCCGGCGGTCGCGGTCGATGTCCAGTGCCTCCTCGAGGGCGCGCAGGCCGGCGGTGGCGGCCGCGCGGCTGGCGGCGGGCAGGGGCTCCAGGAGCCCGGCGAGGCGCTCGCCGACGACCTCGTCGGCGGTCGCCAGGGCAGCGTGTCCCTCGGCGGTGAGCGCGTGGTGGACCCGCCGCCGGTCGACGTCGTCGCGGGTGCGCGCCACCAGGCCCTGGACCACCAGCCCGTCGACCACGCCGGTCAGGGTGGGCCGGGAGACCGTCAGACGCTCGGCCAGGCGGGCGGCAGCCTCCGGCCCCCGCGCGAGGAAGCCCAGCACCCGGTATTGCGGCAGCGTCAGCCCCGTCTTGTCCAGTGCCCGCTCGACCAGTCGCGACAACCGCGCGACGGTGTGCGACGCGCTCGACTGCAGTAGTTCGTCAGCCACATGGTTAGGTTACCAAACTCTAACCGCTGGCGGCCCGGCTGACGCTGGCGGCGTTACTTGACATGCGGGAAGCATGAGCATGCTACAGTAGGAGCATGTTGACCCGTCGCCTGCAGGTCCTCATCGACGAGGAGCGACACCGCCGGCTGGAAGCGGAGGCCGCCCGGCGGGGGGTCGCTGTGGCCGTGCTGGTGCGCGACGCCCTCGACGCCGTGTACCCGACCACCGCCGAGGAGCGTCAGGCGGCTGGTCAGCGCATCCTCGACGCCGCGCCGATGCCGGTGCCCGACATCCAAGCGCTGCGTGCCGAGCTGGAGCAGCTGCGCGGCCGCCGCGGATGATCCTGTTCGACACCACCGTGCTGGTATACGCCGTGGGAGCCGAGCATCCGCTCAGACAGCCGTGCCGTGACCTGATCGCCGCCTTGCGAGAGGGGAGGCTGCGGGCCTCCACGACCCCCGAGGTCCTCCAGGAGTTCGCGCACGTCCGCGCTCGACGCCGTGCGCGCTCGGACGCCGGCGCCCTCGCCAGGGACTTCGGCCAACTGTTGCGACCACTCGTCGTCGTGGACGAGGACGACCTGCGCGACGGACTCGACCTGTTCGAGCGGCACGACGAACTCGGTGCGTTCGACGCTGTCCTGGCCGCCGCTGCGCTACGCCGCGGCGCGCGTGCCCTGGTGTCGGCTGACCGGTCTTTCGGGTCGGTCGAGGCGCTGCGCTACGTCGACCCCTCCGAGCCCGACCTGCTCGCGCGCCTGGAGCCCTAAGTGAGTGGTCTGGCACGGAAGTTCGCGCACGTATCGCTCATGCCGCGGCAGAGAGAGGCTCGTGGACAGCGAGGCGTTTGACGAGCAGGTCGAGGTCGTGGCGGGTGAACTTCCACTACCGTGCGCTGGATCACCGAGAAGGAGATCTCCACCTGGTTCAACCAGGAGGCGTGGACGGGCAGGTGGACCAGGTGGGCGTTGTCGTAGGCGTCGCGCAGCCGGTCGATGGACGCCTGGCCGCGGTGGGACAAGCCGTTGTCGACGACCCAGACGAACCCTGTGTGCCGACGCGTAGGGCTCGGTGGTCATGACCTGGTCGACCAGGTCATGAACGGGGCGATGCCGCTGGTGTCCTCGCAGCGGCCGAAGATCTTGGCGCGGTGCACGTCCCAGGCGGCCAGGTAGCAAAGGGCCCCGCCGCGGTCGTACTCGTGCTCGACACGCATGGTGCGGCTGGCGGCGGGGGGCAGAGTCGGGTGGCAGGCGTTGCTCGTAGAAGCGTTTGCGCCACTTCGACACGACCTCGCGGCGGGTGTCCAGCCGGGCGGCGATCTCGTCATTGCGCAGCCTTTGGGCTTGGGCGGTGTACAGCACGATCTTGGCCCGCATCACGTCGCGATACGGCAACGTATACGTGCGGGCGCGTGCCTCAAGCTTGGCGCGTTCGTCCGCTGCGAGTTCGATGGTGTATGGGCTCTTGCGGGGCATGGCCTCCCTCCCTGGGGAGAGGCCATACGTTAGCCAGCGTCAAGGTTCCGGGCCTGGTCGACGGCTTCGAGGGCACCCCGACCCGCAGAGCGGGGCGACGGCGAAGCGGTTCTGGCACGGCACTCGGGAAAGTGCTTGACCTCGGCCGGCCTCCATAGTTCATTACTCATGTAATGGACCTATGTGGTTCGCACTTCGGGCGGGGCTGTCATGTTCGATGACCGTAGTCCGGGGGGCCAACGAGTCCGGCCCCCTCGGGGACGCCACGACGGTGGAGCGCACGACCCCGGTGGTGGTGGACGGGCTGGACGACGCGGTCGCGCTGGCGGCCGGCTCGCTGCACACGTGCGCGCTGCGCGAGGGCGGGAGCGTCGCCTGGGGGGCAACGTGTTCGGCCAGCTCGGGGACGGCACCAGCACCGATCGCCCCACGCCGGCAGACGTGATCCGGACCGACCAGTGACGACAGCAAGCACCACCACCGACCGCTCCCACCCGTTGGGGTGGCGTAGGAGCTCGGCGGCAACGTGACGCACGAAGGGGGATGGCGATGATGACCCATTCGCAGCACGCAATCCGAAGCGTCAGGGGCATGCGGGCACCGCTACGGGCGCTCGCGCTGCTGGTCCTCGCGCTCGCCTTCGGGGGTTGTGCGGGCACCGACGCGGAGGAGGAGCGTGCGGATGCCGACGGTTCGCAGCGGATGCCCGCTGGCGTGGCCGGCGCTGACGCCGGCACGCAGGGGCGCATCAGCGCGGGCGTCGACCACACGTGCATGGTGCGTGAGGGCGGGACGGTCGCCTGCTGGGGGGCCAACTCGTCAGGGGAGGTCGGTGACGGGACCACCACTGGCCGCACTGCTCCGGTCGCGGTGGACGGGCTGGACGACGCGGTCGCGGTCAGCGCCGGTGAGGCCTACACGTGCGCGCTGCGTGCGGCCGGCACGGTCGCCTGCTGGGGGTCCACTCCGGAGGGGGAACTCGGCGACGGGACGCGCGCCGACCGCCACACGCCGGTCACGGTGAACGGGTTGGACGACGCGGTCGGGGTGACCGCGAGGGGACGCTACTCGTGCGCGTTGCGTGCGGACGGCACTGTGGCGTGTTGGGGAGTCGGCAGCCCCACCCCGACGGCGGTCGGCGGGGTCGGATGGCGGCCAGGGGCAGCGCTGTCGGACGCGGTGGCGGTCTCCGCGGGGTTCCGCCACGTGTGCGCCTTGCGCGAGAGTGGCGAGGTTGCGTGCTGGGGCAACAACGAAGCCGGCCAACTCGGGAACGGCACCTTCAGCGGCAACGAGGACACCCCGGTCGCAGTGGCGGGGTTGACCGATGCGACCGGGGTGTCCGCGGGCGCCGGTCACACGTGTGCCGTGCGCGAAGGGGGCGCCGTCGCCTGCTGGGGCAACAACGACGTGGGGCAGGTCGGGGACGGCAGCACCAGCTACCGTGCCACGCCGGTGGCGGTGGAGGGGCTGGACGACGCGGTCGCGGTCACCGGTGGCATCCATCACACGTGCGCGTTGCGCGAGGGCGGCGCGGTGGCCTGCTGGGGGCTCAACAACTCCGGCGAGCTCGGCGACGGCACCACCGCGTTGAGCACCACGCCCGTCGCGGTGGACGGACTGGACGACGCGGTGGCGGTGACCGGCGGCGGGGGCCACACGTGCGCGTTGCGTGCAGGGGGCGACGCGGTGTGCTGGGGGTCGAATGAGTTCGGGGAGATCGGTGACGGCACGAGCGTCGCGGTGCCGCAAGCAGTCGCTGTCGAGGGACTGGGCGATGCGGTCACCGTCAGCCCGGGCGGCAGTCACACCTGCGCGCTGCGTGCGGGCGGCGCCGTCGCCTGCTGGGGGGCAAACGGCAACGGACAGCTGGGTGACGGCACGACCGACCCACGTCCCACCCCGGTGGTGGTGGACGGGCTGGACAACGCGGTCGCGGTCACGACCGGGATGGCGCACACCTGCGCGGTCCGTGACGCCGGTGGTGTCGCCTGCTGGGGGGCCAACCGCTCCGGACAACTCGGCGACGGCTCGACCACCGCCCGCCATACGCCGGTCGCGGTCGAGGGTCTGGACGACGCGGTCGCCGTCAGTGCCGGCCAGGCCTACACGTGCGCGCTGCGCGAAGACGGCACCCTGGCCTGCTGGGGAGCCAACCCCTTCGCACAACTCGGCGACGGCTCGACCACCGACCGTGCTACGCCGGTCGCGGTCGAGGGCGTGGACGACGCCGTCGCGGTGACCGGCGGTCACCTGCACGCGTGCGCGCTGGGTGATGGCGGCGTCGTCTGCTGGGGGCGCGGCCCGGGTCCGGACGACGTCACCGGCACACCCACTGCGGTGGAGGGACTGACGGATGCGGTCGCGGTGGCCGCAGGTGCAGCGCACACGTGCGCGTTGCGCGAGGGCGGTGCGGTGGCCTGCTGGGG
>JBBDQS010000097.1:10636-27750 GCA_040905805.1 Egibacteraceae bacterium
CAGGTGCAGCGCACACGTGCGCGTTGCGCGAGGGCGGTGCGGTGGCCTGCTGGGGTGCGAACTCCCGCAAGCAGCTCGGCGATGGCACGACGGCTCACCGGCTCGAGCACCGGCTCGAGCCGGCGGATGCGGTGGAGGGACTGACGGATGCGGTCGCGGTGGCCGCAGGTGCAGGGCACACGTGCGCGTTGCGCGAGGGCGGTGCGGTGGCCTGCTGGGGCGCCAACCACTTCGGCCAGGCTGGCGACGGCCCGATTATTTCCCTGGAGGAACGATCGGGGCTTGCCGTGACGGAGGTGCTGGCCGAGGCGACGGCTGTCGGTGCCGGCTTCGACCACTCGTGCGCGGTACGCGAGGGCGGCGCCGTCGCTTGCTGGGGGAACAACGGGGCAGGGCAGCTCGGCGACGGCTCCACTGGTGGGCGCTACACGCCCACCCCGGTCGTCTTCGACGGAACATGACGTGTCCGCCGATGAGAGGATCAGCATCCAAGCGCGCTGCCGCTGCCATCCCACACTGCCGCCGGCTGCCGCCCGCAGGATGCGTGTGGAGCACGAGTACGACCGCGGCGGGGGGCTGTGCTACCTCGCCGCTTGGGACGTGCACCGCACCAAGGTCTTCGGCCGCTGCGAGCCACGCGGGCCTATTGCGCCATACGTATGGTGGCCTGAAATGGTGAGGAAGACGACGATCTATCTCGACGATGCCGACGACGCCCTCCTCCGGCAGGCAGCTGCACGACGCGGCTCGACGCGTTCGGAGCTCATCCGCGAGGCGATCCGTCGCCTGCTGAGCGCCGAGACGCCGCCGACACGTCGTCCGCGCCCGCTCGGGCGCAGTGGCCACACGGATACCTCGCGGCGCGTGGACGAACTGCTCGACGACGGCTTCGGTCGGTGATCGTCGTCGACACCGGTGGCCTCTACGCCTTCCTCGACCGTGACGACGCCCGTCACGACGCAGCCCGCGCGGTCGTCGACGCCGACCCCGGCCCGTTGGTCCTGTCGCCCTTCGTGCTCGCCGAGCTGGGCTCCCTCGTGGCGCTTCGCCTGGGAGTCGACGCGGAGTGCGATCTGCTCGACGACGTCGATGGCGGCGTCTACACGCTGGTCGCCTTCGGTGACGACGACCTCAGCGACGCTGCTGCGCTGGTCAGGCAGTACCGAGACCTCGGCATCGGGATCACCAACGCCTCCGTGGTCGTGCTGGCTGCCAAGTACCGCACGGTCGATCTGCTGTCCACGGACGAACGCCACCTGCGGGCGGTGCGACCGCTACGTGGCGGCACCGCCTTTCGGCTCCTGCCCGCCGACGCGTGACCGCACCCGCAGCTTGTCGGCGGCGGCCCACAGGGTGCGGCGCTAGCGAACCTCGATGCGCTTCTCGCGGGCTGGGCCTGCCCACCGTCGATCAGGTCTCGTGGCGGCCGCCGAGGTGGCGGGCGAGGAACGCCTCGGTGGCCGCGCGGAACCGCTCGCGGTTGGCGGGGCGGGCGATGCGCGGTCCCTCGTCGTCGAAGACGAGGTGCTCGTGGTCGAGACCGCGTGCCCGCCACGCGGTGAGCAGCTGCTCGGACTCGGCCACGGTGACGCGCGGGTCCTTCGCGCCCTGGGCGATCAGCACCGGGATGGACGCGCCGGCGGCACGTGACAGCGGTGAGCGCTCCCACAGCCACGGGTCGTGCAGGTCCCCGATCCGCCGGTGGACGGTCGCGCGCTGCGCCGTTGCCGACTCGGGAACCGACGCGACCACCGTGCGCAGGTCGACCGGTGCGCTGGCAGCCACCGCACACGCGAACCGGTCGGGTGTGAACGTGGCGGCGCACAGCGCCGCGTAGCCGCCGTAGGAGCTGCCGAGGATGCCGACCCGGGCGGGGTCGGCGTAGCCGCGGTCGACCACCCAGTCGACGGTGTCGACGAGGTCGTGGTGCATCGCCCCGCCCCACTCGCGGTCGCCGGCGTCGAGAAAGGCCTTGCCGTAGCCGGCCGACCCGCGGTAGTTGACCTGCACGACGAGGTAGCCCCGGTTCGCCAGCCACTGCACCTGCGGGTCGTAGCCCCAGGTGTCGCGCTCCCAGGGCCCGCCGTGCACGAGCAGCACCGCCGGCAGGTCGCGCGCCCTCACGGCCGGCGGACCCGTCAGGTAGCCGTGCAGGCCGAGCCCGTCGCGGGCCGTCACCTGGAAGGCCGCGGTGCGGGCGAGCGGGAGGCCGCGCAGGCCGGGACGGTCGTCGAACAGCCACGTGAGGTGCCTGCCCGCCCGTTCGTAGCGGTGGAAGCTGACCGGTCCGTCGTCGGGCGTGTAGGTCACCTCCCAGACGCGGTCGGCGTGGTCGCGGCCGGTGACAGAGAAGTCGCCGTGGTGGGCCTCGGCGAGGTAGGCGAGGTCCCCGGCGACAGCGTCGTCGAGCGGCTCGTGGTGCACCCGCGCGCGGCGGACGGTGACCCACTGGGCCTCGCCGGTGTCGGGATGCAGACGGACCTGGCCGAGGTCGTGCTCGGGGTCGGCGGCCACGACGGTCGGCTCACCGGTGGCCAGGTCGTAGCGCAGCAGCCGGCGCGTGTCGGCCCCCAGCGAGGTGAGCACCCACAGGACACGCCCGTCGGTGGTGAAGCCGACGGGCAGGGTGGACAGGGCGTCGTCGGCCGGCGCCTCGACGAGGACGCGCCAGTCGCCGTCGGCGCGGTCGCGGACCAGCACACGCCGCGCACCGTCGGGTGCGGACGCCAACGCGGCCCGCACCTGCAGGTCGGCGTCACAGTAGAACCGGTCGAACCCGGGGTTCTCGACAACCTTGTCCAGGCGACCACTGGGCACATGCACCCGATGGACGTCGTAGCGGCGGCGGTCCTCGAGGTTCGCGGTGAAGAGCAGGTCCTCGGGGTGGCGCGGGTGTCCCCCGACCGTGAAGGTGTCCACCCCCTCGACGGGTGTCAGGTTGCGATCCTCCCCGGTTTCGGGGTCCACCACATGCAGGCGACGCACGCCGCCGGGGCCGTCGTCCATGTAGAGCAGGTGGTGGTTGTCGTAGGCCCACACGACCACGCGGATGCCCCGACCCTGCTCGGCCGTCGCGGGGCGCGCCCCGCCCAGGTCGGCGTCGCCGAGCCAGATGTTGGGCGTGCCCTCGTGGGGTGCGATCCATGCCAGGCGCCGGCCGTCGGGCGACACCGCAAGGTCGGTGCGCTCGGGCGTGGCGAACAGCACCGCGCGCGGGATCAGCCCAGGCGCCACCGCGCCTCCTCGCCCGGAAGGGGCCGCACCGGGCGCTTCAGGACTCACCTGCCCCTCCCATCGGGATCCGAGCAACACGCGCGTGAGACTAGCGGGCAGCAGGCTTGCCGGGCTCGCCCGGGGCAACGTCGCTCGGGCCGCCCTGCTCAACGCGGTCAACACCGCAAGGCACCAGCATCTGCCTGCCGGCGTACGGTTATCGACCAACCGATCTCCTATGGCAGGAGGCTGAGCGCCGTAGTGTGGGCGGGTCTCACCACGGTGAAGTGTCGATGGTCCAGCGTCGCGATCTCACTGACACCGAGTCGTTCAGCCGTGGCGAGAACCGACGCATCGACGGTGCCCAACGGCAGGTCGTGGTAGCGGGCGACGAGCTCGGCGATGCGCATCCAGTCGCCTGCGGCGACCGCCTCAACGATGAACTCACCGGCGGCCAGGTCGGCGAGGAAGCGCACCTCGGGCCCCGGGCCGAGGCGACTCGCGAGCAGGTAGGTGACCTCGGTGATGACCAGCGTCGGGACGATCAGCGGCCCGGGGTGGGTCTCCAAGAGCTCGAGGCTGGTGGTGTGGTGGCGGTCGTCAGCGTCGATGTAGGCGTACAGCGGGCCCGCGTCGACGATCAGGGCGATGGCGACAGCTCCGTGGCGAGGATCTCCTCGATGCGTTCGGAGATGTCATCGCGGCCGCTGCGCCCAGCGGCTGCCGCCCGGAGGCGTCGCCGTCCACCCCCGTCACCGAGATGGTGCTCGACCGCTTCGCGGGTCAGGGCGGACACAGTCATGCCGCGACGTTGGGCCTCGTGTCGCAACAGGGCGTCGAGTTCATCCGGCAACTTGACGGTGGTCCGCTTCATGTATGCCAGCATACCTCCAAGGCGGCCTGCATAGCCACCTTGGAGCTTGGCCACCATTGCGACCAGTCAACCTGTGGCCTCCCTACGGGCCGTCGTAGACCGCACGGCCGAACGATGTCGCAGGGTCGGCGGCGGACCGGGGGAGATACGACGACGCCTATGGTGCCCTGCAGACACCCCGGGATGCCTCCCGCTCTGCACCGATGTTCTCGTTGCCGACGAGCAGCGCCCCTCAGGAGGGCGTGTGGGTCACTGCGCCGGCCGGTTCGCGCCGGGTACGTGCGTCGATGAGGGCCGGTGCGGCCCGAACCCGTCGCCGGGCATGACGACCTTCGTGTAGTCGGGGAACGCCGAAGTTGCTGCTGGCTTGGTGGTGAGAGTTTCCCCGCCTCAGGCTTCTCCCCGGAGCGCTCGTTCGATCAGCAGCTCTCCGAGGTCGCGGCGACCATCGACGGCGGTCAGCACCACCACATCGCCGTCTCGGATGGCGAACATCAACCGATACGGCCCTACCAGCAGCTCGCGGTACCCCGTGATGCCCTCGGCTCCCAACTCAGGCACGACGCGGCACCGACGGGGCATGGTCCCCAACTTCTGCGCGGCCTCCGTGATCCGACCGTACAGCCGCTCAGCTGCGTCGACCCCGTCTCGGTCCACGACGCAGTCGATGATGCTCAAGAGGTCCTCTACGGCGACCTGCGCCCAGCGGACGGTGAAGCGCTCGGTCACTGCAGTCCGCGATGGCCCCGTCCGCGATGGGCAGCAAGGCGCGCAGCCACCAGGCTGTCCACCGACTCCTGATCGTGGCTACGTCCGTCCTGGTGATCATGTTCACCCTGGGCAAGCAGTTTCAGCAGGTGCAGCGCCCGCTGCTGGCGCTGATAGGACTGGACGTCTTGGAGCACCGCAGTTGGCTTACCGTTCTGCGTGATGACCACGGGGCTGTGCCGCTCCGACGCCCGGGCGATCAACTCGGCGGCGCTGCGCTTGAGGGCTGTCACGGGCTCGATGTCGTACTCCAGGTCCATGTCCCCGAAGATAGCACCGAATCCGGTGCCGTGACATGCCGCGGCATCGTCACGCAGGCAGATCCGGTACGTGCCGGGTTTCCACCATTTCGGGCACCGGGGAACTCTGTGTCGGAGGCGAGTTGGATGTGGGACAGCCACGTGCTGTCAAAATCAGCTGCAGCCGCTGGTGGTGCCGCAGGACTGGCAGACGTGGCAGGAGCCGGCGCGCTGCATCTTGATGCCGCAGGTGAAGCACAGGGGCGCGTCGCCGTAGAGGTCATCCACGGGCAGCGGCCGGTCCACCGGCAGGCGGGTCTGGCCCTCGACGTCCACGGTCGGGGCACTGGCCGGCGGCGGGTAGCCGACGTCGAGGGCGGCGTTGCGCTCCTCCAGGGTGTGGATGTTCAGCTCGTGGCGCTTGTCGGTCGGCAGGTACTCGATCGCCAGGCGCCGGAAGATGTAGTCCACGATCGAGCTGGTGAACTTCACCTCCGGGTCGTCGGTCATGCCCGCCGGCTCGAAGCGCATGTTGGTGAACTTGGTGACGTAGGCCTCCAGCGGCACCCCGTACTGCAGCCCGAGGCTCACGCTGATCGCGAACGCGTCCATCACCCCGCGGCCGCTACGCCGCGGACAGGGCAGCACGCCTGTCGGGGGTTCCCCGCAGCACCGTCTACGACTGGGCGCGTGAGGACGTGCTCGTGCCCGACTACCTGAACGCGTCACCGATGATGTGGTTCTACCGCGACCTCGTGTTCCTCCGCCTGCTCGCGAGGATGCGCCAGCACGGTATCAGGCGCGAGCAGGCCGCCGACGACGTCGCCGAGCTCCGCAAGCTGCTGGCGTCCCCCGGTTCACAGGTCACCACCGTGCGGATCGGCGACAGGCTGTTCGTCGGCGACGACACGTACGAGCTCGGGACGGGGCAGCAGGCGTTCGAGGAGGTCCTGGAGCTGACGCACCAGTTCGATCTCCTCGAACCGATCGAGGGTGTCAACAGGGTGCCGACGTGGGGGCCGGACCTCGTCGAGCCGTCCGCCCACACCTACATCTCGCCGCACGTCATGGGCGGCGAACCGTGCGTCGACTTCACGAGGATCCCGAGCACCGCAGTCCTCGCCCTCGTCGAGGCACGCGGGCTCGACACCGCCAAGATCGTGCGCCTGTACCCCCAGCTCACCCCGGAGGGCATCGACGACGCCGTCGCGCACGAGCGCCGCCTGCGCGCCCCCCGCGCCGCGTAGCCGGGCGCCCGGTGCGGGTCCTTCTCGACGAGAACTTCCCGAATCCTCCCGCGGAAGGCCGTCCTGAACTCGGCGTCGTCCACTGAGCGAGGATCATCGTGCTGGCGGTCATGCCCGTCGGAATCCCGTGTTGCATCCAGTCGGAGCCCCATTACGTCTCTTCGTCGAGGTTGGCGGAGCCGAACAGCGACGCCTGGTCGTGGGGGCGGCGTACGGGGACCGGCCGTTCCGCCGCGAGCATGCGTTCCACCTCGTTCGACGAGCTCGGGGTGCACAGCCGTCTCGCTATCACGTGCTGTGTCTCCTCGTTACGGCCTTTCGCGAGCTCGTGGAATGCGACTACCCATGCGTCCGTCGACGCTGGCCTGTCAGCGAGCTTCGCGCGCCTGAGGAGGTCCAGTGCCTTCTGTACGTCGTGCTTGCGGACGACGCCGTAGCGCTTGGCGAGGTCGTCGGTCAGTCCGTTCTCGCTGACCTCGAGCTTGACCCTCGCGCCTGCCGGGGTGCCGCCCGCGAGCTCGGGGAACGCCTTCGTCCAGAGGTGGGTAGCCAGGTACAGGTCGATGATCGGGTCGTTCATGAACGCATGCCGCGCCTTGTTTGCAGAGAACAGCGCGGGCTTGACCTTGATCGAGTCGCGTTCCATCCACGCGCCGATACCACGTGGCCGGCCCTCGTCGTTGAGCATCCTGGCGTGCTCGCGCAGCTCACCGTTCCCTGCGGCCGGCCAGCGCTGGAAGATGTACCTGTTGGAATCGAAGGAGTACTGGACGAGGCACGGCGGGACGGACGGTTCGTACGCGTGGCCGGCGTCGTCGATCCGTTCGTGGATCGCCTGGAAAGCACCGTTCGCCACGTCCATCGGCATGAGCAGCAGCACGTCGCAGTGGGTCACCGTCGTGAGCTGTCCCCCGACCGTGGGAACGGTGTCGAGGCCGTCGTATTTCGCGACCTGACGAACCAGCTTTTCGGCGCTACCTGGCTCCAGAGACAGACGCGAAACCTCCCCCGCGAGCCCGCTGCCGTCGTTGAAGACGACGGTGAAGTCGGGCCGCAGCGCGTTGCCGTCGGGCCGGGGGATGCGCGGGTACCGCTCGAAGTGCGCGACGGTCGGGACGAGTTCCTGCGCCTGGGTGAACAGCGTGTGGAACGCCGACACGACGTCGACGTACTGGTCGTAGAGGAAGTACCGGCGCAGTTGCTCGTCGATGCACTGCGCGGCGTCCCGTGCAGCCATCCGCCGGCCTCAGCCCGAGGTCAGGAACGCCTCGGTGGGGATGAGCTGTTCCTCCGCCCCTGCCGCCACTTCGACGCCGCCGAGGTGTTCGCTGAGGAAGTCCGTCAGCCGGGTGAGCGAACCGAGGCTCGACCGGAACCCCGGGTAGACGATGACCTCGTCGTCCGTTGTGACGAACGCGTCGAAGTTGGAACCGTCGAGGTAGTCGGTGACGGCGATGTGGAGGTAAGGGTTGCCGTGGAAGACGGCTACGCCCATCGACGGTTGCTTCAGGAGCGCGTTCACGACGAACTGGTTGTCCGCCGATCCCTTCAGCAGGCCGGAGGACAGCCGGACGGTGACGGGATTGAGCTCGGCCGGTTCCGAGACGTTGCGCTGGCGGTCCGCGAGCAGCCGCATCCGTCGGGAAGCGGCGTCAGCGAGCCCGCCGAGCACCCGTTCCTCGAACAGCTCGAAGTCGCCGCTGTAGTACGTCGCTCCTGCCTGCCTCCGCAGGTGCAGGTGGAGACGGTCGTCGATGTGCAGGGCCGCGGTCCGCATGAACACGGGATCGGTGATCTCGGACACCGCGGCTTCGTAGGACGGTCGCGGGCCGAGCCCGTGAGGGTGCGTGACCTGCCAGTTGGCTCCGTCGGTGATCCGGGTGAAGTTGAGCCGGGAAACCTCGACGCGTCCGCTGCCGGCCAGCGATTCGACGATGCCGTCAAAGTCGGCCTGGTTGAGTATGACCGGCACGATCACGGGTGCGCTTCGTGCGACGCGCCGTTCCAGCGAACTCCACTTCTTACTCGTGACCGGTACCACGCCTACGAGGTGGAACACGCCGTCGTGCCGTGCTGGCCATACGCCGGCGACGTAGCTTCCCGACTCCGACTCGATCGCGAGCACGCCGACATGGCCCCATCGTCTCGTCTCGGCTTCTTCGCCGGGCCGGACCAACGCTGCAAGCACGTCGTCGGACTCGGTAACCACGGTCGCGAAGGTGAACTGCGCCGGCTTCCCCTGGTGGACGGTCGCACGGACCGCTTCGGACAGGGACGGAGCAGGGGAAGTCGAGCTGGCTCCCTCCCACAGGAACCTCCCGAACCTACTCAGTCCCTTCACGATGCCTCCGCATCTGGCGGTCTGATGCCCTTGACTGCTCGGACGACGCAGCCATGCGCTTGATGCCCCGACGGCGCAGAAGGATCCAGGCTACAGCCTGATATGGCCCGGTACGGCGAAGTCGCGGCCGTTGGTGTCAGACTGACCTCGTGTCTCTCCGCCTGCTCGGGAGGATGCGCCAGCACGGCATTGCCATCCGTCTTCAGGCGAGGTCGTGACCCGGCCAGCGCTCGCTGCGGTAGGCGGCTAAGTCCTCGGCAGCGAGCGCGGTCTCGGGCAGCTCGCGGGTCGAGTTGTTCATCCTGACGAAGAAGACACGGTCGGCCTTGCTGGTCGTGGCCCAGACCGGGCCAGGCGACCGTGCGACGTCGACCCGGCAGATCTCCTGACCGCGGTGCTCGGCGATCCGTGCCCGGGTGCGCATCACCGGCGCGTGGCCGAGGGCGTTGACCAGGTGGGTGGTGAGCCAGTTGACGAACCCGTCGCCATTCGGCGGCTTCACCCGTGGATAGTCGTGACCGAGTCCGACGACCTCGCGATCGGGCCCCACGCCGATGAGCAGCGTGCCACCGTCGGTGTTGAGGAAGCCCGCGACGGTCTTGACGATGGCGTCCTCCATGGCCTTGCTCGGTTTGCCCTCGCGGAGGTCCCAGCGGGCGGTCGACTTGAACTCGACGCTGTCGTCCTCGTCGTTGTGGATGATCTCCTCGACGCTGCGCAGCGCAGCACCGCCGGGCAGGCCGAGCTGGGCGGCCACGAGGGAGGCGAACTCGGCGTCGTGGCGGAGCCTGTCGACGACCTCGCCGGTGACATCGGCGGTCGTGACCTGATCGGCGGACAGGGTCGCGACGCCGGCTCCGGTCGTGGTGGGCTCGACCCGGTCGCCTTGATAGACGCTGGAGCCGTCGTCGCCGTAGGCGGTGGCGATGTGGTCGAACACGGCCTGGACCTTGGCGTCGAACACCGCGGGCGGGTAGGGATCCTCGGGGAGCTCGGCGTCCAGCACGTCGCGGATGGTGACCCGCACCTCCGCGCTGGTGGAAGCCCGGCGGCGCCAGTCGAGCACGAGCTTGTCGTGCAGATGCTCGAGCAGCCGCTTGGCGCTGGCCTTCACGACCTCGGTCTCCGTCTCCTCGAGGACGGGCTCGGGCTTGGTGAGCAGGTCGAAGATCGCCAGCTCCTCCTCGGTGAGCCCCTCGCTCACCACCCGTTGCTCCTCGGTGGTGAGCGACTGGGAGAACTCGACGAGCCGGCGGAGGTACTCGTCGATGTTCAGGCTGCCGGCGTTGTAGTGGGCGATCAGCTCCTCGATGCGGTCGACCAGGTCGTAGCGAGTCGGGTTACGGGCGGCGGCCCCCACCGCCCGTTGCCTGAGCAGCGCGGCGAGCCGGTCGGTCTCGGCACGCTTGCGGCCGGCGAAGCGGGCGGCGAGGGCGTCGAAGTCGATCTGGGCCAGGTCGATGAGCAGGTCGGGTTCGCTGCCCTCGGCCGCGGCCCGGATCACGTACTCCTCGGCACCGACGGACCGGTCGAGCAGGGCATCGACGGCATCGGCGACGTCGTCGAGGTCGGCCTCGGGCGGGCGGGACACCTCGGCGATCCGTCCGGCCACGACCCGCACGGCTGCCACCGTGCGCTGGTGGGCGACGGCGGCCGGGTCGGGCAGCAGCGCCTTGAACAGCTTGCGGACCTGACGGGCCGCGGCGAGAAACCCCGTGCGGGTCCCCTCGTCGACGAGCAGCGCCTCGACGGCGGCGTCGCGCAGGGCGATGTGCGCGAACCCGGTGGCGTCCCGCAGCTCGATCAGGTCGACACCGTGGGAGCCTGCCAGGGAGACGACCGTGTCGATGGCCTTGCCGAGTGCATCGACGAGGGCGGCGACGTCCTGGATGGGGGTGTCGACCCCGGCCTCGGCGTTGGCGGTCCCGTAGATGGCCAGCGCCTTCTCGAGGTTCCGGAACACACCGATGTAGTCGACGATCAGGCCGTTGTCCTTGTCGGGAAACACGCGGTTCGCGCGGGCGATGGTCTGCATCAGCGTGTGGTTGCGCATGGGCCGGTCGAGGTAGATCGTCGACACGCTCGGCGCGTCGAACCCGGTCATCCACATGGCGCACACGAACACCAGCCGCAGGGGGTCCCCCGCGGCCTTGAAGCGCTCGGCGAGGTCCTCGCTCAGCATGCGGGCCCGGTGCGGGCGGATGTCGAGCCCCTGGCGTTCGAGCTGGGCGACCTCGTTCTGGCCCTGGCTCACGACCACCGCCATGTCGGTGGACTCCATCAGCTCGATGCGGCTGGCCAGCCACGGCCGCTCCAGCTCCGGGAGCGCGTCGTGCTGCACGCGCAGCTCGGCGAGGTGGGCGTCCCACGCCTCGCGCACGTAGTCGTGCATGCGGACCGCAGCGGCCTTGTCGATCCCGACGTACATGGCCTTGCCCGTGAACCCGCGGCCCACGAAGTGGCCCACGAGGTCGCGGGCCACGGTGCGCAGCCGCTCGGGGCGGGTGAGCAGCGTGTACTCCCGGCCGAAGCGGCGGGCGAGCTGCCCCTCGGCGTCCTCGTCGAGCTCGGCCTCCTCGAGCAGCGCTGCCAGCTCGTCGGCGAAGTCGTCGTTGACCAGCTGCAGCTCGGGGATGCGGTTCTCGTAGTACAGCGGGACGGTGGCCCCGTCGGTGATCGCGTCGCGGAAGTTGTAGATGCTGACGTAGTCGCCGAACTGCTGGCGGGTCAGCTCCTCACCCTCGATCAGGGGGGTGCCGGTGAAGCCCATGAACGCGGCGTTGGGCAGTGCCTGGCGCATGTTGAGCGCCAGCGTGTCGTACTGGCTGCGGTGGGCCTCGTCGGTGATCACGATCACATCCGAGCGGTCCGACAGCACCGGCATCACCGTCTCACCGGCGGCCCTGTCGACCCGGAACTTGTGGATCAACGTGAACACGTAGCGGTGGTCGGCCGCCAGCAGCTCCCGTAGGTGCGTCGATGACGACGCGTGCACCTGCGCCTCACGGGAGATGGCGCCGGCGTCGGCAAACTCACCGTGCAGCTGCAGGTCGAGCTCGGTGCGGTCGGTGACCATCACGAACGTCCACGACCCGGGGATGCGGCGCAGCACCTTCTGCGTGAACCACAGCATCGACAGCGACTTGCCCGAGCCCTGGGTGTGCCAGAACACCCCGAGGCGCTTCTCGCCGGCGGAGCGGATCCGGAGCAGGTTCTCGATCGCGGCGTTCACCCCGAGCACCTGGTGGTTGTGCGCGACCACCTTGATCAACCCACCCGGCCGCTCGATGTAGGCGACGAAGCTCTCGATCAGGTCGAGCAGCCGGTCGGGGGCGCACGTGCCCCGGATCGCCGTCTCCAGCGCGACGACGCCGCGGGTACCGTCGGCGTCGATGACCTTCCAGTTCCAGTCCCCGAAGAACTCCCACGGCGCGTACGTCGACCCGACCTTGGCCTCCGAGCCGTTGGAGACGATCACGAACCCGTTGGGGACGAACAGCGCGGGGATCGTGTCGCGGTAGTCCGACAGGTTCTCGTCGAAGGCGGCCTTGACGGGCCGGTTCGGCTCCTTGAACTCCAACAGCACCAGCGGGATCCCGTTGACGAACAGGATCGTGTCGGTGCGCCGCCGGTGCAGCTCGCCGGCCACCCATACCTGCGCCGCCGCCAGCCAGTCGTTCTTGATCCAGTCAGCAAAGTCGACGAAGCGCACCGTGGCGTACTGGCGTTGCCCCCGATCGTCCTGCCACTGCGCGCGGTACCCGTCCCGCAGCAGCTCATGGACCTCGCGGTTGGCCCGCACCCGGTCCATCACCGACCGGTCCCGGGCCATCGCCGTGAGCGCCTCCTCCCGCACCGGCTCCGGCACCTCCGGGTTCAGGACTTGCAGCGCGTCCCGGAGCCGGTGGACCAGGACCACGTCGTGCATCGAGTCCCGTCCCAGCGTCCCCGCCCGCCCGAACGACTCGCCCCACGCGTTGACGACCGACCACCCCAGCTCCGCCAGCAACGCCAACGCCGGCTGCTCGACCAGCCCGTCCTCGGAGTACACCCCAAGCGTCACGCCACGGCCCCCTCCCCCAACGCATCCAGGTCCAGCGACGACACGTCGATCTGCCCCGTCACCAGCTTCGGCAGCAGCAGGTCGCGCGTGGCCGCGAGGTACTGATTATGGATCCGTAGGGTTCTCGCCAATCGAAGTTGCTCTCCCGTCGCCGCCACAAGTCGATCCGCTGGGCCCGCTGTCGGCTCAATCACCGCAAGCCCTAGGAAGTCAGCTGGCTTCGCACGCTGATGGCTGGTCGAAGTGCCGCCACTGAGCTCCTTGAGCCGCAGCTGGAAAGGTTCTGACCGAGCCATCAGGTAAAGGAACTCGAGCGACAGATGGGTAGCCGGTCGGAGCACGAGAAACTCCGTAGAGGCCACGGACCGGGACCCTTCCGCTGGTTCGACGAACCAAACCCGTTCGATGCGGGGGTTCAATTTGGACACCATCACGGCTGGCTTGTTCAGGAGGAACTTGCCGCTCTTGATCGTCAACCCGCTCTCGACCACTGGGCGTTGGCCGTCGTCAAAGGAGGGGATGCTGTAGTGATCGAAGACCTCACCCGGCGAACGATCGGGCCGCACGCTCGTTCGATCGATAGTGGCCACGTCTCCAAGCGGCCTGACGCACCATCCTTCGGGGATGAGGCCGAGGGGGGAATCGACCAAGGTGGCGTGCTCGTGGCCGGGGTACCGGAAGTGGACGAACCACTCTCGGTAGATCGCCCGCGCCATCTCCTCCAACACCTCCACCCGCCGCCGGTTGTTCTCTATTAGCTCGTCCAGTGCATCGAGAAGGCCGGCGACGAGCTCCTGGGTGCGTAGCGAGGGTAGTACCAACGGAATGCGGCGAAGATTCGCCTGAGAGAGCTTTGGCTGTGCTGCTCCCGTCACGAACGGGGCGATGTCGGCGGCCAGAATCGCGCTCTGAATGAAGCGGTCGCTGGCCACACCCGGCCTTGCCTTGATGATGTGGGCATGGTTGTTGACCCAAAACTGTCCCTCGGCGAAGAAGGCGATGGGTAGCTTCCGGCTGCGCAGGTTCTCACCGTCCTCCGGGACAAGGATGAAGCGGCCGTCGAAGATGAAGTCATCGATGAAGTCGATGATCCCTTGAGCGCCGTAATACGGGTACGGCCCCTTGCGCACTGAACGCTGGGCGGACGATAGCGGCACGCGCTTGTGGTCAAACACGTCGACGACGTCGCCAAGCAGCACTTCCCGCCACTCGGTCATGCGCCGAGGATCCCTTGCACCATGGTGTCGATCTTGGCTCTGAGTTCGTTGGATCCGTCAGAGAGGCGGGTGAACTCGTCGTAGAGGCCGGCGAGCTTCTCGGTGAAGTCTTCCCCGTCATCTTCGATGACGGCGGTGCCGGTGTAGCGGCCGGGGTTGAGGCTCCAGCCTTGGGCTTCGATCTCGGCTCGGGTGGCGACCTTGCACAGGCCGGGGACGTCGACGTAGGCGCCGTCGGGAAAGTGGTCTTTCAGGAGGGTGTCGCTGCCGTCGGTGCATTCGACAACCTCGTCGCGGTAGAGGCGGGCGATGTTGGCGAGGAACTCGATCTGCTCGGGCAGGAAGTCGCGGTGCGCCCGGTCGATCTGGCGGTAGTGGTGGCGGGCGTCGATGAACAGCACCGTGTGCTCGCGGGGGGTGCCGGTCTTGGCCTTGTCGAGAAACCAGAGGGTGACGGGCAGGGTGACGGTATAGAAGAAGTTGGTGCCGATGGCGACCATGACATCGACGGCTCCGAACTCGATGAGACGCCGGCGAATATCGCGTTCGGAGTGGCCGGCGTCGCCCGCGCTGTTGGCCATGACGAACCCGGCCCGGCCCTGGTCGTTGAGGGCGGCGTAGAACTGCTGGATCCACAGGTAGTTGGCGTTGTCTGGCCGTGGGATCCCGAAGGGGAAGCGGGGGTCGCCGGCGAGCTTGTCCTTGTCGACCCCGTCGACGTTGAACGGCGGGTTGGCCATGACGAAGTCGGCGAGCCCGACGCTGCCGTGCGGGTCTTCGTAGTAGGTGTTGGCGAGACGGATGTTGCCGGAGAGGCCGTGCAGGGCGAGGTTCATCTTGGCGAGGGGGACGGTGCCTTCCTTCTGCTCCTGGCCGTAGATGGACAGCTCCCGGTTCGCGGATGCGTTGTGGCGTTCGACGAACTTGGCGCACTGCACGAACATGCCCGCCGAGCCGCACGCGGGGTCGAAGACCTTGCCGTGGAACGGTTCGATGATCTCCACGATGAGGCGCACGATCGAGTACGGGGTGAAGAACTCGCCGCCCAGCCGCCCCTCGGCCGCCGCGAAGTTCGACAGGAAGTCCTCGTAGATGAGCCCGAACGCATCCCCCGACAGTTTGCGTGGCAGCGGGGAGAACAGTCGTAGCAGCTCGGAGAGGGTGGACTTCTCGAGGCGCTGGTAGCCCTTCGGCAGGACGTCCTTGAGGTCGGTGTTGTGGGTCTCGACAAGGCGCATCGCCGTATCGACTGCGGCACCAAGGTCTTCGGCCTCCGGCAGGTTCACGAGGTAGGAGAGGCGTGCCTCCTCGGAGATGAACAGCACCCCGCGGGCTCGGTAGTCGTCGGGGGTGACGGGTCGCCGCGCTGTGGCCTTGGCCTCGAGCTCCGGTCGGACCTCCTCGAACCGGTGCTCGGCGTAGGCCAGGAAGATCAGGCCGAGCACCGGCCCTCGGTACTCGCTGGGCGCCAATTTGGAGTTGGCCCGCAGCTTGTCGGCGGCGGCCCACAGGGTGCGGCGCACCTCGGCTAGATCGGTCGACTTCACGGAACCCTCTTCTGACTGGAGCCAGGGCCATGTCTCGTGAGGCAGTGTGGCAGATCAGCCGCAGCGGGTCGGCTGCCCAGGAGAATGGAGGCACTGAATAACCCCTTGCTCAGCGACTACGTATCCCCCCTCGCCCCTCGCCCCTCGCCCCTCGGCGAAGTGAGCGGTGGTGAAGAGCTGGCCCGGCGAGTCCCTTGGTGGACGTAGGCGGACAGCGTACGGGCCGGGCGATTTACCCGTGTCGGCTTCAGCGTCGCATCGAAGTGGTCCGCCTCGCGAGAGCGCGAACCCCGCCGCCTACGGCATAGAGGCCAACGAAGGCAACTACAGGAGCTGGCCGAGGGCGGCGACTATCGGGAGCACCCACGCCAAGTGCTTCAAGTGGGGGCCACCGGCTGTTGCCCAACCCGCTGCGGCGGCTACCCACCCGGCGGTCCACCAGATCCCGGCCCTGTGCGGGTGGCTCAGGTGCGGCCAGCCGGTCCGCCAGGAGGCAAGTGCAAACCCGCCGAACAGAACGCCCGCGACGATCACGCCTATCACCATCCTAAGCAGGACGGCCTTTCGGATGGCCCGCCGGTGCTGGTCTGCTTCAAGGTTAGCCAGACGTGATTCCTGGACTTGCAACTGCGCGGCCAGTTCCAGGGCCTTCCCCTCCGCCTGCTCGCGCCCTCGCAGCTCCCGGTTTTTCTTGGCCTCCGCCTGTTCCGCCCGCAGACGCAAAGCTTTTTTCCCCGCCTCCAGTTCCTTTACCTTGCTTTCCGCACTTCTCGTCAGCGTTTTGGCATGTCTACGAGGTAGGGCCGGTGTAGGCGCTGGCGGGGATGTTGAGCAGGTCGAGGATCTGGCGTTGCAGGTCGGTCAGCTCGGGGTGGAAGGTCTGGACGTGTCGGCCGTCGCGGTCGAGCAGGTGGTGGCGGGCGAGTCCGTTGAAGGCCTCGAGCACGCGCGCGGCGGTGGGTGCCTTGCAGCCGCGGTCTTCGGGGTAGACGGACAGTTCGCGTAGCCCGTTGGCGGGCATGGCGTTGCGGATGTCGCGTTCGAGCAGCGCTTGGGTGAGCATGGCGATGAAGTGGCAGCACAGCAGCGCTTCGATGCGGGCGGGGTCTTTGAGGAACATCGGCGCGACGAGCTGGGTGCCTTTGAGCTGGGCGTGGCGTTTCTCGTTGTTGGGCTGGTACTTGTAGGCGGCGAGCAGTTCGGCGTCGGTCATGTCCCGGTCGTTGGTGACGAGCGGGAAGCAGCCGTCGCTGGCGGCGTCGCGGGCGACGATGTCTTCGCGCACCGTCCAGGTGATGCGCTGGCGGGTGCGGGTCGTCTTGCGGTAGTCGGTGTCGGCGTTGGGCCGGCCGGGGCCGGCCTGGCGGTAGCGTTCCTGCTCGTAGGACTCGACGGCGTAGTCGATCCAGCGGGTCGCGCCGGCGGCGGCGACGGCGGCGCGGGCGGCGTCTTCGGCGGCGACGGCGGTCTTGATGCGGGTCTTGGGCGAGGCGAGCCGCTGGTTGAGGTCATCGAGGGCGTGGATGCCGCGGGCGATGCGGTCGCGGCGCGCTGTTGGCGGACGGGGTAGGTGGCGCTGCAGGTGGGGGGTTGTGACGAGATGGG
>JBBDQS010000098.1:0-20963 GCA_040905805.1 Egibacteraceae bacterium
GCGATGCACATGGGCCACGTGCACATCGGGTGGGGCACGCACCACCACGACTAGACACCGTTGGCGCCCTGGGCGCGGTGGCCGCGGTGTCCGCGTTACCCGCACCCACGCCGGCAAAGTGTCCGCGTTACGACGTGTCCATACGGCGGCTCCCCCGGGCGGCCAGGGCGAGCCACGACGTGCTCCCCGTCCGCCAGCAGGCGTGTGGGCATGCTAGTCGGCCCATTCTGCGACAGCCTGCTCATAGGGAATTTCTCGCTGAGCCGTAAACCGTCAGGGGTGTCCCGAGCGTCTCAGCCGTACAGGGCGCACCCTGCGCCCGGCGGGTGGTCGGGTGGCCCGGGTGGCCCGGGTGGCCCGGGTGGGAGGGGAGAGACACATGCAGCGCATCGACGAGCAGCTCGACCAGCCGATGGGCGGGCCGCCCGAGCGCCCGAGGCCGGGGGTGGTGGGGACCGTGCGGGCGCACCGGGCGATGACCACCGCGGTGGTGTGCGCGGTGGCTGCGGCCGTGGTGATGGGGGTGCTCATGGCCCAGCGCGGTCCGGGCCCCGTGGAGGTCGTGGAGGTGGCGCCGACCGGTGAGGATCCCCTCGTCGGTGACCAAACGGACGACACCTCGGAGCCGGACCCGCAGCCGGACGCCGAAGCCGACCCGCCGCCGGTGCCCGCGAACGACGGGCAGCCGGATCCGGGGCCGGTGGCGGTCGCCCGGCCAGCCGAACCGGCACCGCCCGCCGGGCCGGCGCCCGGCGACGCACCGGCCCGCATCGAGGTCCGCGACCAGCGCCTGTACCTCGTCGACGCCGACGGCGGGGTGCTGCGCACGCTCCGCGACGCCCACGACGGCAGCCAGGAGTACACGCTGCGCAACGTGGCGTTGCGGCCGGGGTCGACCACCGACGACCTCGCGGTGGCGTTCGTCGAGGGCTACATGACGGGCAACCTCAGCGTGCTGGTCGTGCGTGACGGCGGGGCCCCCGAGGTCGTCCCCCTGACGGTGGTCGACTACGACGCGCACGACCTGCAGGGGATGGCGCTGCCGGCGGGCATCTGGTCGCCCGACGGCGGCATGCTCGCGTGGCTGGAGCCCGACCCGGCCAACCGCGCCGTCCTGCGGGCGGTGCGCTGGACGGCGAGCGGGCCGGCGGGCGACGCCACCCCGGCCGGGGGCATCCCCGTCGACCCCGAGGGGCTCATGACGGCCGACGAGACCCGTGGCCTGGAGCTCGCGGGATGGGAGTCGGGGCCCGCCGAGCACCTTCGCGCCGGCGCGTACCACCCCCACCAGGAGGGCGTGCGGCGCCTCTACACGATCGGGGTGAAGCGCCAGGACAAACAGCTGCGAGCCCAGCCGCTCGCCCGGTCCTGAGCGCACACGAACGCCCCGCTCACAAGGAGCGGGGCGGCGTGGGTGGGACGGGTCGTGCTTAGCTGCTGAGCGCGGCGACGAGCTCCTTCTTGGTCATCTGCGACCGGCCCTCGAGGTCACGCTCGGCGGCGAGCGTCTGCAGCTCCTCGACGGTGCGGGACTCGAGCGTCTTGCGGTCGTGCGCGGACGCGGTCGTGCCGACGGCATCGACGGCGTCGTCCAGCGCCTCGCTCTGGGTCTTGACCGCACGGCTGACGCTGGTGACGGCCGCCTTGACCTGCGAGCGGGCCGTCCGAGCGCGGTCCACGCTCTCCTGGGTGGAGCGGTTGCTGCGGACCGACCCCACGAGGGTGCGCCCGCGGGTCGTGAGCTCGTCGA
Organism: Egibacteraceae bacterium; assembly: GCA_040905805.1. NCBI lineage: Bacteria > Bacillati > Actinomycetota > Nitriliruptoria > Egibacterales > Egibacteraceae > Egibacteraceae bacterium. The sequence continues at coordinate 1,751 of JBBDQS010000098.1, forward strand.
ACTCCTCGGCCGCCTGCCCGCGCAGCTTGCGGGCGTTGGCGGCGCTCTGGTCACGCACGGTGCGGACGGCCTTGGGGGCCTCGCGGGGCAGGCTGATGATGCGCTGGGGCGTCTGCGCGGCACGCTTGTTCAGCGAGCGCACGAAGCCCACGGCGGTGTCGCCGAGGCCCACGGTCGCGTAGGCGGTGTCGGTGACGACCGAGCGGATGGTGCGCTCCGCCTGGCGGCCCGCGCGCTGGGCCTGGTCGGCCGTCTTGGCGGCGGACGTCTTGGCCTTGTCGGCCTGCTGCTTGGTCCGGGAGGTTGCTGTCGACATCGGTGGGATCCTTACGTTGGGGGTGCAGTGGCGGTTCTGCCCGTATGCTTACCCAGGTTAGCCGGTTTGCTAACAACAGCAAGCACACGGACGTGGGGGCGGCCCTGTGGGGCGAGGCGCGTGGGCGGTCGGTGCCCGCCGATAGACTCGCCTCGTGAGCGAATCCGCCCTCTTCGCCGACGAAGGACCCGAGCCCGAGCTCGCCAGTCCCGAGCTGCTCGACGGCCTGAACCCCGACCAGGCAGCCGCGGTCGTCCACCGTGCCGGTCCGCTGCTGATCATCGCCGGCGCCGGGTCGGGCAAGACGCGTGTGCTCACGCACCGCATCGCCCACCTCATCCGCGACCGCGACGTCGACCCCCATGCCATCCTGGCGATCACCTTCACCAACAAGGCCGCGCACGAGATGAAGGACCGCGTCGGGCGCATGGTCGGCGACCGCCTGGTCGGCGTCGAGCGCAACCAGGACGGGTCCGTGACCGCGCGTCGCTGGGGCGGCATGTGGGTGGCGACCTTCCACGCCGCCTGCTCGCGGTTGCTGCGCGTGGAGGCCCCGCGCCTGGGCTACGACAAGGCCTTCACGATCTACGACGCGGCCGACTCGGCCCGGCTTGTCGCGCTGTGCGTCAAAGAGCTCGGCATGGACCCGAAGAAGGTCGCGCCCCGCGGGGTCGCGCACGCCATCTCGGCGGCGAAGAACGACCTGATCGACTTCGACACCTACGCGCTGCGGGCCACGGACTGGTACACCGAGCAGGTCGCCGAGGTCTACAAGCGCTACCAGGGGCGCCTGCACCGGGCGAGCGCGTTCGACTTCGACGACCTGCTCGTCAAGACGGTCGAGCTGTTCCAGCTGTACGACGACGTGCTGGAGGGCTACCGTCAGCGCTTCGCCCACGTGCTGGTCGACGAGTTCCAGGACACCAACCGCGTCCAGTACGAGCTGGTCAAGCTGCTCGCCGCCGAGCACCGCAACATCGCCGTGGTGGGCGACGCCGACCAATGCCTCCCCCCGGGGACCATGGTGCGAACCACCGGAGGGGATGTGCCCGTCGAGTCGATCGCCGCGGGTGACCGCGTGCTCGGCACCGGTGGGGGGACCCAGCCCCTCGAGGGCGCCGTCACCAGGGTCTACGCAGGGAACTACAGCGGTCAGATGTGGTCGGTGACCGCCGGGGGGAGAACCCTGTGCGGTACTCCGCACCACATCGTTCCCGCCCGTATCCCCGCGCTACCGGGCCGATGGTTTGTGTACCTCATGTACCGCTCCGACCGGGGCTACCGCATCGGGATCACCAAGGGTGCACGTCCGGCCATGCGTACCCGGGTGATGGAGCCGGGTTACGTGACCCGGCTGAACGGCGAGCAGGGCGACAAGCTCTGGGTGCTGTGCATCACCGACACCCGCGCCGAGGCAACCTACTGGGAGGCGTACTACGCCGCCGAGTACGGGCTGCCGACCGCATGCTTCCAGGGTGCCGGGCGCAGGCTGTCGATGGACGAGGGATGGCTCGAGCGCCTCTACACCGACCTTGAGACCGCCGTGCCGGCGAAGCAGATCATGCGCGATCTCGAGCTGCACCCGGAGTTTCCGCACCACCGTCCGGCCAACGGACGCCGACGTCACCCGATCACCCTTCTCATGTTCGGCGATCAGCGGACCCAGATCGGTCATCACCGGATCCAATGGTCCTCGGTGCGTGAGGACCTGATCGAACGCCTTGGCGAGGCGGGTATCCCACTGCGACCGAACAAGACCGGCGGGGCGCGGCTGGAGGGCAGCCGGAAGTCCTACCGCGAGGCAGTGCACCTCGTCCGCGATGTGGCCGACCGGGCCGGTATCGACATCCGCCGGCGCATGCTCGTCCAGGGACAGCACTACGCATTCACGCCCCTCGCGCACCTGCACCCCGGCATGATCGTGCTCGTCGAGCGTGACGGGACGTTCGTGGAGGAGACGGTCGAGGCGGTCGACTCACACCGGTACGACGGCCCGGTCTACGATCTCGAGGTCGACCCCACGCATACCTATGTCGCCGACGGCGTGCTCGTGCACAACAGCATCTACCGCTTCCGGGGCGCGGACATCCGCAACATCCTGGATTTCGAGCGCGACTTCCCCGACGCGAGCCGCATCGTGCTGGACCGCAACTACCGGTCGACCCAGACGATCCTCGACGCGGCCAACGGGGTCATCGCGCACAACGACGGCCGCATCGACAAGCACCTGTGGACCGACGCCGCCGGCGGGGTGCAGGTCGTGCGCTTCACCGGCGAGAGCGAGCAGGACGAGGCCGCCTTCGTCGTCGAGGAGGTCGACCGCCTCGCCGACCGCCACGGGGTGGCGCACGGCGACTGCGCGGTCTTCTACCGCACCAACGCCCAGTCGCGGGTGCTGGAGGAGGTGCTGATCCGCCTCGGGATGCCCTACCAGGTGGTCGGCGGGACCCGCTTCTACGAGCGCAGGGAGATCAAGGACCTCCTCGCCTACCTGCGCCTGCTGCTCAACCCCGCCGACGACGTCTCGGCCAAGCGGGTGCTGAACGTCCCACGGCGGGGGATCGGGGCGAAGACCGAGGAGGCCCTCGACCTGTTCGCCGGTCGACAGGGCATCACCTTCATGGACGCGTGCCGGCGCGTGGAGGAGAACCCCCAGCTGTCGGGGCGGGCCGTCGCGGCGGTCACCGACTTCGTGCGGCTGCTCGACCGGATCCGCACGGTGGCGGTCGAGGAGCCCGTCGAGCTGGCCGAGCTCGTCGAGCTCGTGTGGACCCGCACCGGCTACCTCGCCGAGCTGCAGGCCGAGCGCACCATCGAGGCCGAGGGACGCGTCGAGAACATCCGCGAGCTCGCCGGCGTGGCTGCCGACTTCGCCGAGCTGGCGCCGGGCGCCACCCTGGCCGAGTTCCTCGAGCGGGTGGCCCTGGTCAGCGAGGTCGACGACTTGGACCCCGAGGCGTCGCGCGTCACCCTGATGACGATCCACAACGCCAAGGGCCTGGAGTTCCCGGTGGTGTTCGTGGTCGGCATGGAGGACTCGGTGTTCCCCCACCACCGCTCGCTGGGCGACCCCGAGGAGCTCGAGGAGGAACGGCGGCTGTGCTACGTCGCCATGACCCGCGCGGAGCAGCGGCTGTACCTCACGAACGCGTGGCGGCGCACGCTGTTCGGGGGCACCCACGCCAACCCGCCGTCACGGTTCCTGAAGGAGGTCCCCCCCGAGCTGGTGGACCAGCGCACTACCGAGCGGGGCGGCCCGTCACGGCGCGCCGCCCGGCGCATCGAGGACGAGGACGACAGCGTGGATGTCGGGGTCGGCGACCGCATCCTGCACTCCCGTTTCGGCCCCGGCCAGGTGCTCGAGCTGTCGGGTCCCGCCGGCAGCGAGGAGGCGCTCATCCGCTTCGACGAGTCGGGCACCAAGCGTTTGCTGCTGGCGTACGCACCGCTGGTGCGCGAGGCCTGAGCCGGGGGCCTACGCCCGCTGGAACTGGATCTGGTACAGGTCCTGGTAGATGCCCCCCGCGGCCAGTAGCTGGGTGTGGGTGCCGCGCTCCACGATGCGCCCGGCGTCGAGCACCAGGATCTCGTCGGCGTTGGCGACGGTGGACAGCCGGTGGGCGATGACCAGGCAGGACCGGCCTGCCATCGCCTCGGCCAGGGCCACCTGGATGAGCTGCTCGGACTCGGAGTCCAGGTGGGCGGTCGCCTCGTCGAGGATCATGACCGCAGGGTCCTTCAGCAGCAGGCGGGCGATCGCCAGGCGCTGCTTCTCGCCACCGGACAGTCGGTAGCCGCGCTCGCCGACCAGGGTGTCGTAGCCGTCGGGCAGGGAGGCGATGAGCTCGTGGATGCGGGCGGCCGAGGCGGCCGCGACCAGCTCGTCGTCGGAGGCGTCGGGCTTGGCGTAGCGCAGGTTGTTGCGGATCGAGTCGTGGAACAGGTGCGGGTCCTGGGTGACCATCCCGACCGCGGTGCCCAGGCTGTCGAGGGTCACGTCGCGCACGTCGACACCGTCGAGGCGCACCGCACCCTCCGTCGCGTCGTACAGCCGCGCGACCAGCAGGGACAGGGTGGTCTTGCCCGCGCCCGACGGGCCGACGAGGGCCACGGTGTGGCCTGGGGGGATCACGAACGACACGTCGCGCAGCGCCCAGGCGCCGGGGTCGTAGCCCGCGCTGGCCTGGTCGCCCTCGAGCGATGGGATCGCGACCTGGTCGGGCGGGGGGTAGCGGAACCAGACGCGCTCGAACGCGACCCGCCCGGCCGGATCGGTCAGGGCGACCGCGTCCGCGGCCTCGTCGAGCTGGATGGGGAAGTCCAGCACCTCGAAGACCCGGTGGAACGACACGAACGCCGAGGTGAGCTCGACCTTGGCGTTGCTCAGCATGGTCAGCGGCGAGTAGAGCCGCTGCAGGTAGACCGTGAACGCCACGAGCGTGCCGAGGGTCACCGCCCCCTGGATCACCATCCGCCCGCCGTACCAGTAGACGAGCCCGGTGCCGACCACCGCCACGGTCGAGAACATCACGAAGAACGCCCGCGTGTACACGCTCATCGCCACGCCCACGTCGCGCAAGGTGCTGGCGCGGTGGCCGAAGCGCTCGCGCTCGTCGGCGCGGTTGCCGAACAGCTTGACGAGCAGCGCCCCGCCCACCTGGAAGCGCTCGGTCATCTGCGTGGCGAGGCCGGCGTTCGCGTCCATCTGGCGCTGCATCAGCGTGCGCAACCGCCCGCTCATGGCGCGCAGCACGATGATGAACAGCGGGGCGATCGTGAGCGACAGCAGCGTGAGGCGCCAGTCGAGCACGACCATGAAACCCAGGACCGCCGTGACGCCCACGATGGTCTGGGCGATCTGACCGACCGTCTCGGTGAAGGGGCGCTGCGACCCGATCACGTCGTTGTTGAGCCGGCTGATGAGCGCGCCGGTCTGGATGCGGGTGAAGAACGCCAGGGGCAGGCGTTGGACGTGGTCGAACAGCGTCACGCGCAGGTCGAAGACCACGCCCTCGCCGATGCGGGACGCGAGCCAGCGGGCGGACACCTCAGCGAGCGCGCCGAGCGCCCCGACCGCGAGGATCGCCAGCGCCAGGACGTTCAGCAGGGCGAGACGGCCGTCGCCGATCGCGTCGTCGATCACCGCCTTGTACAGCAGCGGGAGCGTCGCGCCGAGCACCGAGCCGACGGCGACGAGGGCGAGGTAGGCGGCCATCGGCCGGCGGTAGGCGCGGACGAAGGACCACACCCGCGCCACGGTCTCGCGGGTGGGGACGACGTCGGCCTCCGGCTCGCGGCGCCATAATCCCACGTGACCGGGTAAGGACATCGCAGACACCCCCTGTTGGACGGTCGAACCTCGTCGACCGGGGGACGTGATGGGCACGAGGCCCGGCGCCTCGACGACACGACGAAAGGTGCGGTTCCGTGAGCGTGACCGAGAACCTGTTGGAGTACAACCGGGGCTATGCCGAGCGCTTCGCCCAGGGCGGCCGGCCGGCCGAGCCGGCCCGTGGCGTGGCGGTCGTCACCTGCATGGACGCGCGGGTGCACCCCGAGAGCCTGCTCGGCCTGGAGCTCGGCGACGCGCACGTGCTGCGCAACGCCGGCGGCCGGGTCACCGACGACGTGCTGCGCAGCCTCATCATCTCCGCCCACGTGCTCGGCACCCGCGAGTACCTCGTCATCCACCACACGAGGTGCGGGATGCTCGGCGCCACCAACGACGCGCTGCGCGCCCGGGTCGCGGCCGCGACCGGAGCCGACGCCTCCGGCATCGACTTCCTGCCGTTCGACGACATGGACGACAGCGTCCGCGACGACGTGCAGCTGATCCGCGCCAGCCCCCACCTGCCCGCCGACGCGACCGTGTCGGGCTACGTCTACGACGTCGACACCGGCGCGCTGAGCGCGGTGTCGGGCCGTAACCGCGAGTAACCCTGCCAGAACTCGTGCTACTCGCGGCTACACCCCGCGGGAGGCCGGGGTCGGAGGGTTCGCCCGCTTCGCGGGCCTGCGGTGGCGTCACCCGTTCGACGACGGCTGATCCACCCTCAGGACACGACCTCGTCGGCGTCGAGGATGGTGTAGGCGTAGCCCTGCTCGGCGAGGAAGCGCTGGCGATTGGCGGCGAAGGCCTGGTCGACGGTCTCGCGGGCGACCACCGTGTAGAAGCTGGCCTGGCCGCCGTCGGCCTTGGGTCGCAGGATCCGCCCGAGGCGCTGGGCCTCCTCCTGGCGGGAGCCGAACTGGCCGGACAGCTGGATCGCCACGTTGGCTTCGGGCAGGTCGATCGCGAAGTTCGCGACCTTGCTGACGACCAGCAGCTGCAGGGACCCGTGGCGGAACGCCGCGAAGCGCTCTTCGCGGGCGGCCTGGCCGGTCTGGCCGGTGACCAGCGGGGCGTCGAGGCGCGCGGCGACGACCTTGAGCTGGTCGAGGTAGGTGCCGATCACCAGGATCCGGTCCTCGGGGTGGCGGGCCACCAGCGCGTCGAGCACCGCCAGCTTGGCGGTCGCGGTCGCCGCGATGCGGTAGCGCTGCTGGGCCGGTGCGGTGGCGTAGCGCATGCGCACGTCCTCGGGCAGGTCCACCCGCACCTCGGTGCAGCGCGCCGGGGCGATCCAGCCCTGGGCCTCCAGCTCCCGCCAGGGCGCGTCGTAGCGCTTCGGGCCGATCAGCGCGAACACGTCGGGTTCCTTGCCGTCCTCGCGCACCAGCGTCGCGGTCAGCCCGAGGCGGCGCACGGCCTGGATCTGGGCGGTGGCGCGGAAGACCGGTGCGGGCAGCAGGTGGACCTCGTCGTAGACCACCAGCCCCCAGCGCTGCGCGTCGAACAACCCGAGGTGGGGGTGGGCAACGCCCAGCTCGGCGTCCTCGCCGGCGCCGGGGTCGCGCCAGGTCAGCACCTGGTAGGTCGCCACGGTCACCGGACGGACCTGCTTGCGGTCCCCCGAGTACTCCCCGATCGCCTCGGCCGGCAGGTCGGTCTTGTCGCGCAGCTCGGCGATCCACTGGCGTGCGGCGACGATCGAGGTCGCCACGATCAGCGTCGAGGCGCCCGACTGCGCCATGGCCGCCAGCCCGATCACCGTCTTGCCGGCCCCGCAGGGCAGGACCAGCACGCCGTTGCCGCCGGCGGCGGAGCCGTCGGCCCACCAGCTGGCCACCGCGTCGGCCTGGTAGGTGCGCAGCGTCGCGCGCAAGCCGACGTCGAGGTCGGCGCCGTCGTCGTAGCCGGCCTCGTCGGCGGCGGGCCAGCCCAGGCGCATGAGCGCCTGCTTGAGCGGGCCCCGGTCCCCGAGACGCACGGCGTGGCGGTTGCCGTCGAGGCGCTCGCCGAGCAGCCCGGCGACCTCGCGGTCGTGGGTGACCTCGGCGAGCAGCGCCGGCTCGGCGCTGGTCAGCGCCAGCGCGCCGCTGTCGAAGTCGCGCACCAGCCGCAGCCGTCCGTAGCGGCTCATCTGGTCACGGACGTCGACCAGGACCGACTCGGGGACCGGGTACTTGGCGTAGTCGGTGAGGGTCGTGGTCACGTCGTCGCCACCGACGCCCGCGGAGGCGGCGTTCCACAGCGACAGCGGGGTGATGCGGTAGGTGTGGACGTGCTCGGGGGACTTCTCCAGCTCGGCGAAGCGCGCCAGCGCGGCGCGGGCATCCCCTGCCTTGGGGCTGGCGACCTCCAGCAGCACGGTCGCGTCGGACTGCACGATCAGCGGGTTGTCGTAGTCGGCCATCAGCGGATTCCCCTCCGGCGCTGGCCGTCGGCGAGCAGGTCCTGGAGTGCCTGGCGGCCTGCCTCGAGCAGGTCGATGTCGATGTCTTCCCACTCCTCGTCGTCCATGCCGGCATCGACGTCGTCGTCCCAGGGGTCAAGCAGCGTCGGGCCTGTCTGCGCCGGGGCGCGGCCGCGGACGGGCTGGGGCGGCGGCGCGGCGAGCAGGTCGGCGGCGAGCTTGTGCGCCTGCGCCGGGCTGCCCGTCACGCGGGTGCGCAGGTCCGGCAGGTCCAGGCCGGCGGCGGGTGCGGGGGCGCTGGCCGCCGGGCGCAGCACCACGCCGTCGGCGTCCTCGGCCACCGGCATCAAGCCTCTGGCGCGCAGCGCCGCGACGACCTTGTCGGGCGCCAGAGCCGACACCGCCACCGTGGGAGCCAGCGCGCGCAGCTTGGCGGCCTTGACCCCCAGCGCGCGCGACAGCAGCGCGGCGTCGTCGCAACGCACGTAGGCGGCGCAGCCGCCGGCGCGCACGCGCCCGTGGCGGCGGGCGACGTCGCCCACCAGGTAGGTCACGTTCTGGGGCAGCGGCGCGCCGCTGTGCGCGTCGAGGAAGCCCACGATGTCCTCGTCGGACTCCCCGGCGTCCAGGGCAGCGGCCATCCTGCTCTCGGCGAGGCGGTACAGCCGGGCTCCCGCGGCGGACTCCAGCTCGGCGTAGCGCGCCAGACGGGCGCCGATGTCGGGCGCCAGGTCGGGCGGGGCGACGACCGACAGGTCGGCCTGCACCACAAAGCTGGTCGCCGGCGCCGGCAACGCCACGGCCAGCGCGGCCGGGCCGTCGAGCAGGGCCCGGCCGAGCGCGGTCAGTCCGACCGGGCCGTCGGGGGGCGCCAGGCCGAGGGTCCGCACAGCCGCGGCGAGGTGGGCGGCCACCGGTGGGTGCAGCAGCGCGGGGTAGCGGTGCGCGGCGGCGGCGGCGAGGTCGTCGTCGTCAAGACCCGTGCCGGGCGCCAGCTCGGCGAGCAGGTGCAGCAGCGCAGCGCGGGCCACCGGTACGCCGTACCAGTCGGTGGACTCGAGCCGCTCGGGCAGCCCGGCGGTCTCGTCGAGATCCTCGGCGTCGTGCCAGGCCTGGACCAGCAGCGCCCACCGCTCCTCGGCGGGGCGCGATGCGTAGTCGTCGGCCAGCGCGGTGGGCCCCCAGGCCAGCACGGGCTTGGCGGCTCGTCCCCGCCCAGTGGTGCCGACCTGGACCTGGTCGAGCAGGCCCAGCGCGACGGCCAGGTTGACCAGCAGCCCGACCGCGCCCGCCGGCAGGCCGAGCTGCTTGGCCGCCGCCCGCACCGGTCGCACACCCAGGCCGCCGTTGGTCAGCGCAGGAGCCGGGTCCGCTCGCCACAGCGCGAGCAGGGCCGCGAGGTGGCTGAGCACCTCAGGAAGGCCGCCGGGGTCGCGCACCGGGACAGGCGTGGGCGCCGGGGGGGACGGCCACTCGGTGACAGCCCCGCCACGCAACGCGACGAGCACGTCAAGCCACACCCAGCACTCCTGCGCGCTGTAGTCCACCCCGACGAGGCAGAACGCCTCCAGCTCCCGCAGCGGGGTGAGCGTGCGGTCCCACGGCTGGTAGTAGGCCAGGCCGAGGTCGCGGACCGTCTGCGGGCCGTCGTCGCACAGGCGCATGAACCTCCGGCAGGCGTCGTCGCTCAGACGCGCCACCGACTCCTGCACGGCCTCACCGTCGCGCAGCAGCGCCTCCAGGGCCTCGACCCGCTCGGGCTTGCGGGACGGGACACGGGTCACCCCGTGGTTGCGCAGGACCTGCGCGAGCGCGTCGCTGCGCATCTGCTCCAGGAACGCCCGCACGGGCACCCCGGGCAGGTCCGCGACCCGGTCCACACCGGGGCGCAGCACGACCCACCCGGCCCCCGGGTCGGTGAGCAGCACCACGGCCAGGGACGCTGCAGCCTCGTCCAGCAGTGGGGCGAGGGCCTCGGGGTCCGCGCCGCACGCGGCGACCTCGGCCAGCGCCTGGTCGCGGCTCACCGACCCGCCTTGCCACACGGCGAGGGTCACCAGGTCACGGGCCGTGCGGTCCAGGCTGGCCAGGCACGCGTCGATGCCCAGCGAGCTCGACAGGAGCGTGGCGAGCCGCTCGATCGTGCGCTGCCCCACGCGGAACTGCTGGGGGTAGACGATCCCGTACACATTGACGTCGGCAAGCGGGCCATGGCCCTCCAGCGCGTCGCGCAGGACGGGCACGCGGGTGAGCAGTCCGGCCAGCTGGCCGGGTGCCAAGGTCCGCAGCCGCTCGGCCAGGTCGTTGGTCGGCACGCGGATGCCTTCCTGTCTGTGGGGTGCAATGGGACGGCGGGGAAGGCGACCACACTGTAGCGGAAGGGCACGGTCGCGGACGACAGGCAACCCGGGCTAGCCTTCAGGCCATGGTGTGTCCGCAGGGCTGGATGGAGCCACCCGACGTGTCGTCGCGGGCCTGTGCGCGGCGATGACCTTCAGGCAGGCGCTGGAGGTGCTGGCCGCCGTGTACCGGCGGGGCGTGGATTGCGTGGTTGTCGGAGGCATTGCGATGGCGCTGCACGGGATCGTGCGGGCCACCGAGGACCTCGACCTGTTCGTGCGGGCCACCCCGGAGAACCTCGACCGGATCCGTCAGGCGCTGGGTGATCTCTACGACGACCCTGAGATCGAGCTGATCACCGTCGGCGATCTGGCGGGGGAGTTCTCCGTCGTCCGCTACGGCCCCCCAGGCGTGGACTACGTCATCGACCTCATCGCCCGCCTCGGTGAGGCGTTCGACTTCGACGACATCGAGTCGCAAGCCATCGATGTGGATGGTGTCACCGTCACCGTGGCCACCCCTGCGATGCTGTACCGCATGAAGCGTGACACGGTGCGACCCCAGGACCGAGCCGATGCCGCCGAGCTGCAACGGCGCTTCGGTCTGACTGACGGGGGTGGATGAGGTGCCCGTCGAGCGGTACCGATCGGTGGAGGAGGTGCCGCCTCCTCCGGCATCCGACGACCCGGCGACGAACCTGCGCAGGGTGCTCGCGGTCTCCGACCTCTGCGTTCGTCTCGCCCGGACCGAGGCGGTTCGGGGCGTCCAGCGCTTCGCCACGATCACCGAGGCCAACGCCTCGCCGCGGCGCCGCCCCTCCGGCGGTCAGCTGCTCGGCCCGCACGGGGGCGCGTAGCCGCGTCCAGGCACGTTGGTGGCCCACTCCTCGGCCGTGACGGGGTCACCGGCGGACGCGCAGATGTCCTCGATCAGGGCCTGCTCGTCAGTCGGCCACATGCGCAGCCGCTGGTCGGCGCCGCTGCCGACGAGCAGGTCGCCGCGGGGGCTGTACTTGACGGTGAACGCCTGTCCGTCGGCGGGGCCGAGCACGGCGGTGCGCGCCGGGTGTGCGAGGTTGCTGGTGTCCCAGGTCCAGGTCGTGCCGTCGCCGACGGCGGCGGCCAGTGCCTGGCCGCTGGGGTGGAAGCCCAGGTCGAAGATGCGCCCGGCCGGCCCGGTGACCGGCTCGCCGATGCGGTGAGGCCTGTCGGGGTCGATGACGTCCCACAGGATCACCGTGGTGTCGGAGCCGCCGATGGCGATGACCTCGTGCTCGGGATGGAAGGCCGCACCGTAGGCCTCGCTGTCCAAGCCGGTGAGTGGGGGGTGCAGCACCGGCTCGTCAGGGTCAGCCAGGTCGAGCAGGTACACCAGACCGTCAGCGCTCGGCGCGGCGAGCAGGCGCTCGCGCGGATGCCAGGACAGGTTCAGCACGATCTCCGAGGGGGCCTCGACGGTCGTCGTGAGCCGGGGGCGGCGGGGGTCGGCGAGGTCCCAGATGCGAACGGCGGTGTCCGAGCCCCCCGCGGCCAGCAGCGAACCGTCCGCGCTGAACGCCACTGCCTCGACCAGCTCGGTGGAGCCGCCGAGGGGACGCCCGATCAGCGTCGGGTCGCCGAGGTCGGTCCCGTCGTAGAGCAGGACCTCACCGGTGAGCGTGCCGTGCGCCAGCAGGGTGCCGTCGGGGGACATGGCGCCTGCTCCGGTGAAGGCGGGGCCGTCGTCGGAGGCCACCAGGGGACCACCCAAACGGTGTGGCGCGCCGGGATCGGAGAGGTCCCATACCCCGGTGTCCACACCGGAGAACGCCGCCATACGGTCGCCGTCGGGGCTGAACCCGATGTTCCAGACGCTGCCGGACAGTCCTGCGGGCTCGAGCACCCCGCGGTCCCACACGCGCAGGGTGCCGTCCGCGGCGGCGGTGACGATGGCACCGCCCTCGCTGGTGTACGCGGCTTGGGTGACCGCCGCGGGGTGGGGCAACGTCTGGGTGAGCGTCCACGTCGCGGTGTCCCACACGCGCAGGTCCAGGTCCGAGCTGCCGGCAGCCAGGTAGCGCCCGTCGGGGCTGAACACCGCGGTGTTCACCCAGCTGTCGAACACGGCGTCGGCGACCTCGATGGGCTTGGGTTCCTGGGCAGCGGACAGGTCCCACACCGCGAGGTCACCGCTGCGGGAGCCGGCGGCGAGCGTGGCACCCTCAGGGCTGAAGACCACCGTGTGCACGGCACGGTCAGCCACCGTCAGCTCCAAGGCTGGCGCTGGCCCGCCGTCAAGGCCCCAGACGTTGACGCCTCCGAGCTCGTCACCGAACGCCAGGTGGTCACCGTCGGGACTGTAGGCCACGCTCCAGGTGATGACCTCCGAGGGCAGCAACGCCAGCTCGCGGGGCGCCGCGGGGTCGCTCAGGTCCCAGCGGAACACCCCGTCACCAAGGCCCACCGCCGCGAGCTCGGAGCCGTCCGGATGGACGTCCAGTCCCTGGATCGGGCCGGTCGGTCCCTGCAGGGGATCGCCGAGGAGCTGGGGGTCCCGCGGGTCGGACACGTCCCAGAGGGTGCCCTCGGGGCCGGTGTCGCCCACGGCCAGCACCATGTCGTCGGGCGTGAACGCCAGCGCGTAGATCTCACGATCGGGCTCCTCGAGGGTGAGGACCCCCACACGGTCACCACCGTCGAGCAGCGCCACGGTCCCGTCGCTGGCGTTGCTGACCGCGTTGAGCCGGCCCTGGTGGCTCACCGCGAGGGCCGTGGGCCCCGCCGCGCCGAGGACACGCGTGCTGGTCGGCGCCACAGCGGTGTCGAGCAGCGCCGAGCGCGCCTCGCTGGTGGGCGCGACCTGATAGCCGGCGATGGCCAGTTGCGCGCCAAGACCGGGGTCGGTGGCCCGCAGACGCTCGGCGGTGAGCGCGATCTGGCGGGACAGTGCCGCGTCACGCGCCGTGACCGCGTCAGCGCGGGACCGGCTGGCGACCAGCGCCAGCGAGCTGGCCAGGAGGCCGAAGATCGTGGCGGCCACGACCAGCACGCGCAGGCGGATGGCCCGGCGGCGGGCGGCAGCAGCGGAGGCGGCGGCGGCCTCCGCGCTGCGCTCCCGCCCAGCAGGCGCAGGCGCCGGTCCTGGTTGGTCGTGGGCGACCGTCCCGAGGCGATCGTCCACCAGGCGATGCAGTTGATCTCGAGCGTGAAGGTGTTGCCGGCGATGTCGTCGAACCCGAAGTCGGGAACCCGCGGCGCGGGGCAGGCAGCGTCAATGGGGCGTGGCGTGGCGGCGTGCACCGGCCCCGTGGCCATGCCCACAAGGCACACGCCCAGCACCGCCAGTAGCGTGCGTCTCATCCGTACCTCCTGGACTCACCCACACCTGCGCTGGTGAGCCGGCCCACGCGCAGGCAATCGGACCTGCGACGAGGCTCGCCGCCGCTGCGCCTGAGCACCACCCCACCTTGGGGGGGTGGGGCGCACGGCCCGAGCGGCTGGCAGGTCCCACGGCCCCAGCACCGCCGGCTGGGCGCGACGGTCAGCCGGTGAGGGCGCAGGTGGGTGTCTCGCCGGCCGGGGCGGGCGCGGGGGCGGGTCCTGGGGCGGTGGGGTCGACGTAGACCTGCCCGTCGTGCAGCCGGGTCGCCAGCGGGCGCAAGGAGTCACCGTCGCCGCCGACCAGGCGCCCGCGCAGGTTCCAGACGCGGTCGGCGGTCTCCAACCGCCGTGAGGCCGCGCAGTAGGTCACCGCGACGCCGGGGGCGGCGTAGGTGCGCAGGCCCCCGGCGCGCACGACGAGCACCGCGTCGACCCCGCCGACCGCGCCGTCGAGGGCGAAGGTCGCCGCGCCGTCGGGGTCGGCGGCCGTCAGCGGCGCGACGGGCACGAACGGCGGCCCCGGCGGCCCGCCGCGGGTGGCGGTGAACAGGAACACCGCCCCGACCAGGGCGACGACCACCGCCGCGGCCACCGCGGCGATCGGCCAGCCCATGCCCATCTGCTCGCGCAGGACGATCTTGCGGGCACGCTGCGCCGCGCGGCGGGGCAGGTAGCCCCCCGGGCCGAAGTCGGGCCGTTGCTCGGGGTCGTGGGTCATGGAGGAACCGTATGCTGGCAGAGCCATGCAGTCCCGCCGCGCGCGGCCGACTGCGCGTCTCGTCGTCGTCGCTGGAGGTGACCCCGCGGTGCCCACCCGGGTCCTGATCGCCAAGCCCGGTCTGGACGGCCACGACCGGGGCGCGAAGATCGTCGCGCGCGCCCTGCGCGACGCGGGCATGGAGGTCGTCTACACCGGCCTGCACCAGACCCCCGAGCAGATCGTGGAGGCCGCGTTGCAGGAGGACGTCGCCTGCGTCGGCCTGTCGATCCACTCCGGCGCGCACATGACCCTGTTCCCGAAGGTGGTCAAGCTGCTGCGTGACCGGGGCGCCGAGGACATCGTCGTGTTCGGGGGCGGCATCGTGCCCCGCGAGGACATCGTTGCGCTGAAGGAGCAGGGAGTCGCCGAGATCTTCACCCCCGGCGCCCGCATGGCCGAGATCGCCGAGTGGGTGCGCACCAACGTCGCCCCGTCCGAGGACCGCCCGTAGCGCCCGTCCCCCCGCGCGTGCCCGCGGCCCGCGGCGTGTGCGATCCTTGGCGCAGCCGCCCCCGGAAGGACGCCGTATGGACCTGATGGAGTACCAGGGCAAGGATGTGTTCCGCAGCCACGGGATCCCCACGGCCCCGCCGGGCGCCGTCGCCACCACCCCTGACGAGGCGGAGGAATTCGCCCACGACGCCGGGGCGCCGGTGATGGTCAAGGCGCAGGTCCTGACCGGCGGGCGCGGCAAGGCCGGTGGCGTGAAGTACTGCGCCGACCCGGCGGCGGCGCGTGCGGCCGCCGAGACCATCCTCGGTCTGGACATCAAGGGCCACGTGGTCGGCAAGGTCCTGCTCGAGGTCGCCAGCGACATCGCCGAGGAGTACTACCTGTCGGTGCTGCACGACCGCATGAGCAAGGGCTACAAGGTGATCGCCAGCGTGGAGGGGGGCGTGGACATCGAGGAGGTCAACCGCGCCACCCCCGAGAAGGTCGTGAAGGTCGACGTCGACCCGACCATCGGCCTCGACGAGGACATGGCCGGCCACATCGTCGCGCTGGCGCAGTTCCCCGAGGCCGCCCGCGAGCAGACCACCGCCTTGCTCCTGGCCCTGTACGAGGCGTTCGTGGCCGTTGACGCGCTGCTGTTCGAGGTGAACCCGCTGGTGCTCACCGGCGACGGCCGGGTGATCGCCCTGGACTCCAAGGTCACCATCGACAACAACGCCTTGTTCCGCCACCCCGACCTGGCGGCGATCGCCGAGACCAGCGGGGGTGACCCGCTGGAAGCCGCCGCGAAGGCCAAGGGGCTGCAGTACGTGAAGCTCGACGGGAACATCGGCGTCATGGGCAACGGCGCCGGCCTGGTGATGTCCACCCTCGACGTGGTCCACCAGGCGGGCGGGCGCCCCGCGAACTTCCTCGACGCCGGCGGGGGGGCGAGCGCGGAGAGCATGGCCGAAGGCATCGCCTTCGTGCTGGGCGACCCGCAGGTCACGACCATGCTGATCAACATCTTCGGGGGGATCACCCGCTGCGACGACGTGGCCCGGGGCGTGCTCGGGGCGCTGGAGCAGCTCGGTGACGTGCCGCAGCAGCTCGTCGTGCGCCTCGACGGCACCAACGCCGAGGAGGGACGGCGCCTGCTGACCGAGGCCGACCGCCCCAACCTGGTGGCCGCCGCGCAGATGAACGCGGCGGCGGCCACCGCCGTCGAGCTCGCCCGGGGGGCGACCCGATGAGCATCCTCGTCGACGAGCACAGCCGTGTCGTGGTGCAGGGCATCGGCGCCCAGGGCACCTTCCACGCCAAGCGCAACCTCGACTACGGCACGCACGTCGTGGCGGGCATCCATCCGAAGAAGGGCGGCCAGGTCTGGCAGGAGCTCGGCCTGCCGGTCTACGCCACGGTCGCCGAGGCCGTCGTGGAGCAGGGCGCCAACACCTCGATGATCATGGTGCCCGCACCGTTCACCAAGGACGCGGTGCTGGAGGCGGTGCAGGCCGGCATCGACACCATCGTGGTCATCACCGAGGGCGTGCCCGCCCACGACATGGCGGTGATCTACAACACCGTGTACCCGCGCGAACCCAACGGGACCTTCCTGAAGGACCGCCGCGCCGCGCTGATCGGGCCGAACTGCCCGGGGGTGATCTCGCCGGGCAAGGCCAACGTGGGCATCATCCCCGCCACGATCACCAAGCCGGGCCCGGTCGGGCTCGTCTCCCGGTCCGGCACGCTCACCTACCAGATCATGCACGAGCTGCACGAGGCCGGCATCGGCATCTCGACCTGCGTCGGCATCGGCGGGGACCCGATCATCGGCTCGGACTTCCTCGACATCATCCCCCGGTTCGCCGCGGACCCCGAGACCGAGGCGATCGTGTTCGTCGGCGAGATCGGCGGGACCGAGGAGCAGCGGGTCGGCGAGTGGATCCACGCGCACATCCCTGACACGCCGGTCGTCGCCTATGTCGCCGGGTTCACCGCGCCGGCGGGCAAGCAGATGGGCCACGCGGGCGCCATCGTGCGCGAGGGCGGCGCGGGCGGGGAGACCGCCGCGGACAAGAAGACCGCGCTGGAGGCGCTCGGCATCGCCGTGGGCGTTGACCCGAGCGACACCGCGCGCAAGATGATCACGGCACTCAACCGCTGACCGGCGGGCAGGGGCAGGCGACGCCCTCGAGGGCGCGGCGGAACAGGGGTGCCAGCGCCTCGGTCTCGATCAGGAACCCGTCGTGGCCGTAGGGCGAGGAGATCGTCGAGAAGTCCTCGCACGTCGGCACGAGCGCGGCGATGCGTCGTTGCAGGTGCACCGGGTACAGCCGGTCGGCATCGATGCCGATCACCCAGGTGCGGGCCCGCACCCGTGACAGCGCCCGGGCGACCCCCCCGCGCCCGCGGCCGACGTCGTGGTGGCTCATGGCCTCGGACAGGGCGATGTAGCTGTTGGCGTCGAAGCGCCGGGCCAGCTTGTCCGCATGGTGGTCCAGGTAGGACTCGATCTGGTAGCGCCCCCCCGCCAGCGGGTCCTCGGAGCCCTGCGGGAGCCGGCCGAAGCGCTCCTCGACCTCCTGTTCGGTGCGGTAGGTGAGGTGGCCGATCCGGCGGGCCAGGCCGAGCCCCTCGTGGGGCCCCGCGCCGGGCGGCGCGTCGTAGTAGTCGCCGCCCGCGAACCCCGGGTCGAGCGTGATGGCCCGCACCTGTGTGGACTGCAGGGCGATCTGCTCGGCTGACGCGGCGGCACCGGCGGCCAGGACGATCGCCGAGTCGATCCGGTCGGGCTGGCCGGCCGCCCACTCGACGACGCGCATGCCGCCCATGGACCCACCGACGACGGCGGCCCAGCGCCCGATGCCGAGCGCGTCCGCAAGCCCGGCCTCCACCGCGACCTGGTCACGGATCGTGGTCCGTGGCCAGCGCGACCCGAAGGGGCGGCCGTCGGGGGCCGTCGACGCCGGGCCGGTCGTGCCCTGGCAGCCACCCAGGACGTTCGGGGACACGACGAACCAGCGGTCCGTGTCGACCGCCTTGCCCGGCCCGATGAGCCCGTCCCACCAGCCGGCCGTGGGGTGCCCGTCGCCGGCCGGCCCGGCGGCGTGGCTGTCGCCGGTGAGGGCGTGGCACACCAGCACCGCGTTGTCCCGGGCGGGCGCCAACGTCCCCCACGTCTCGTAGGCCACCGTGAGGTCGCGAAGGCTCCCGCCGGCCTCGAGCGCCAGCTCCTGATCGGTGAACACGCGGACGAAGCGGCGGCCCCCCGGGGGATCGCCGGGGCGCCACGCGGCGCTGGCGGGCGGCGGCGGGCGCCCCCGCCCGCTGCGCTGCTCGGCGACCATGTGGTGGTCCCGATCAGCCCTTCGCAGCCCGGAAGCCCGCCTCGAGGTCGGCGATCAGGTCGTCGAGGGTCTCGACGCCGACCGACAGGCGGACCAGCTCGGGGAGCACGCCGGTGCTGGCCTGCTCGGCCTCCGTCAGCTGCGAGTGGGTGGTGGTCGCCGGGTGGATGATGAGGCTGCGGACGTCGCCGACGTTGGCGAGGTGGCTGAACAGCTCCACGGCTTCGACGAACGTGCGGCCGGCCTCCACGCCGCCGGTGATCCCGAACGACAGGATGGCGCCCTGCCCACGCGGCAGGTAGCGCTGGGCCTGGTCGTGCCAGTCGCTGGACGTCAACCCGGGATAGGTGACCCACTCCACCTCGTCACGGGCTTCCAGCCACTGCGCGATCGCCAGGGCGTTGGAGGAGTGGCGCTCCATGCGCAGACTCAGCGTCTCCATGCCCTGGAGAACCAGGAACGCGTTGAACGGCGAGATCGCCGGACCCAGGTCGCGCAGCAGCTGGACGCGGGCCTTGGCGATGTAGCTGCCGTGCCCGAGCGCGTCCCAGTACTGCAGGCCGTTGTAGCTCGGGTCGGGCTCGTTGAAGGCGGGGAACTTGGCGGCGTCGCCGAACTCGAACCGGCCCCCGTCGACGATCACACCCCCGATCGAGTTGCCGTGCCCGCCGAGGAACTTCGTCAGCGAGTGCACCACGATGTCGGCACCGTGCTCGAGCGGCCGCAGCAGGTAGGGCGTGGCCAGGGTGTTGTCGACGATCAGGGGGATCCCGGCGGCGTGCGCCGCGTCGGCCACCGCCGCGATGTCGAGCACGTCGCCCTTGGGGTTGCCGATCGTCTCGGCGTAGAACGCCACCGTGGTGTCACGCACCGCGCCGCGCCACGCGTCGAGGTCGTCGGGGTCGACGAAGTCGACCTCG
>JBBDQS010000098.1:20973-27594 GCA_040905805.1 Egibacteraceae bacterium
GGCCCCCCCCCCCCCCCGCGACCCCGAGCTTCGGCAGGGTGTAGTGGAACAGGTTGTAGGTGCCGCCGTACAGCGACGCCGACGACACGACGTGCGCGCCGGGCCCGTTGACGAGGTTCAGGATGGACAGCGTCTCCGCCGCCTGGCCGCTCGCCAGTGCCAGGGCCCCGACCCCGCCCTCGAGGCTGGCGATGCGCTGCTCCAGCACGTCCTGCGTGGGGTTCATGATGCGGGTGTAGATGTTGCCGGGCTCGCCGAGCGCGAACAGCGCGGCGGCATGCTCGGTGTCGCGGAACACGTAGCTGGTGGTCTGGTAGATCGGGACCGCGCGGGCGCCGGTCGTCGGATCGGGCTCCGCGCCCGCATGGATCTGGCGGGACTCGAAGCCCCAGCCCTGTTCGGTCATGGTCAGCATCCTCCTCTGGGCCACACCCCACCGCGTGGCTGCGACAGGCGGCACGAAGGGCGCACACTAAGGCGCTGGCCGGCGGGTGCGCCAGGGTGCAAACAGTGGCAACGGCTCAGGCGGCGAGCGGGAGGACGTACTGCCAGATCGCGATGAAGTGCGCGGTGCTGGCCGCGACCACCAACAGGTGGAAGACCTCGTGGTAACCGAACCAGCGGGGGAAGGGGTCCGGCCGGCGCTTGGCGTAGACCACCGCGCCGAGCGTGTAGAGCAGACCCCCGAGCGCGATCAGGCCGAGTCCCTCCCAGGGCAGGGCCGTCATCATCTTCACCAACGGCACGACCGACAGCCAGCCGATGGCGATGAACCCCGCGGTGGCCAGCCACCGGGGCGCCTGGATCGGGGAGACGGCGATGCCCGCGCCGAACACGGCCACCCCCCAGGCGAGGGCGATGCTCCAGGTGCGCCAGGCACCGGACAGCGCGTGGAAGGCCACCGGCGTGAACGTGCCGGCGATGAACAGCTGGATCATCGCCACGTCGCAGCGCGACAGGATGTACCGCGCGCGCGTCCCCCACCGCGGCACGTGGTACAGGGAGCTGGTGAGGTACAGGCCGACCAGGCAGACCACGAACACCACGACCGAGGCCCGCCTGGCACCGTCGGGTGTGGACGACGAGATGACCAGCCAGCCACCGGCAAGCGCGATCGGCACCATCGCCGCGTGCAACCATCCGCGCAGCAGTGGGCGCGCGGGCGCCAAGCTCGAGCGGGTGGCGTTCAACGCCCAGCACACCTCCGAGGTCTGGTAAGGGGTTCAGATCCATGGTGACCCTTCGGTGGGTTCCCGGCAAACAGGTCGGGGAAACGTGCGCACACGGAGCCCGTCAGGCGGACGGGGCCGCCTCCGTCGACTTCGAGCCCAGATCTGATGTGATGTGTGTATGACCCGCTCCGCCGCTGCCCTGGCCGTCGCCATCGCCGTCGTGCTCCTCTCGGGGATCGCGGTGCTCGTGACCGACGGCGACGAGGAGCTGGCCGCCCCGGAGGCCACGCCGACCCCGCAGGTGACGCCCGACCCTGATGGTGCGCTGACGCCCGGCCCGACGCCGGACCCCGCCGCCGAGCCGACGCCGGACCCGGCAGCGGACCCGACGCCCGGACCCGCCCAGCCCGCGGACCCTGCGCCGAACCCGAACGTGGCGCTCACCGACCCTGATCCACACGACCTCGACGACGCCCTGCCCCACACCGGCGGCCCACCCACGGCGCTCGCCCTGGGGCTGCTGGCCGCGGCGGGGGGCGTCCTCGCACTCCGGCCCCACTGCGATCACTGAGCGGCGAGACGGTCGCGCTGTGACCGCCCTGAGGATGCCGAGCTGGGGAGGACTGCCATACTGCGGGGCCTATGGGCAAGCAACTGGTCGTGATGGTCTCCGGCAGCGGTTCGAACCTGCAGGCGCTGCTTGACCACGATGCGCTGGGTGGGCAGATCACCCGGGTGGTCGCCGACCGGCCCGCCGCCGGGGGGCTGGACCGGGCGCGGGCGCGGGCGGTCGAGGCGGTCGCCGTCGCACCCGCGGATCACCCTGACCGTGCGACGTGGGAGGTGGCGCTCACCGCTGCGGTGGCCGAGGCGGAGCCCGACCTGGTGGTGCTCGCCGGTTTCATGCGCATCCTGTCGCCGCCGTTCGTCAGGCGCTGGCCGATCCTGAACGTGCATCCCTCGCTGCTGCCCGCGTTCCCGGGAGCGCGGGCCGTCACCGACGCGTTGGCCTGGGGCGTCAGGGTCTCCGGCGCCACGGTCCACTTCGTCGACGAGCAGGTCGACCACGGCCCGATCGTCGCCCAGGAAGCGGTCGCGGTCACGCCCGAGGACACCCCGGCATCCCTGCACGAGCGCATCCAGGCCGTCGAGCATCGCCTGCTGCCCGAGTGTGTCGCCCTGTTCTGCCACGACCGGCTCGCCGTCGACGGCCGCCACGTGAGGATCCTGCCGTGACCGCATCCACCGTCCCCGTCCGCCGCGCGCTGGTCAGCGTCTACGACAAGGAGGGCCTCGGTGACTTCGCGCACGGTCTGGCCGCCGCCGGCGTGGAGATCATCTCGACCGGCTCGACGGCCACGTCCATCCGCGATGCCGGGGTCGCCGTGACCGACGTGAGCCAGGTGACCGGCTTCCCCGAGATCCTCGACGGTCGCGTGAAGACCCTCCATCCGGCGGTGCACGCCGGGATCCTCGCCGACCGGGACAAGCGCGCCCACGTCGACGCGCTGGAGGAGCTGGCGGTGCGCGCCATCGACCTCGTCGTCGTGAACCTCTACCCGTTCCGGGCGACGGTGGCCGATCCCGACGTCGAGGTGGCGACCGCGATCGAGATGATCGACATCGGTGGCCCCACGATGCTGCGCGCGGCCGCGAAGAACCACGCCCACGTCGGGGTGGTCGTCGATCGCAGCGACTACCCCGCGGTGCTCGACGAGATCGCCGACGGCGGGCTGCCCGCGTCCACGCGGGCCCGCCTGGCGGCGAAGGCCTTCGCACACACGGCCGCCTACGACGCCGACGTGGCGGCGTGGTTCGCGAGGGACCAGGGCTTCGGGCCCCAGCACGGACCCGTCTACCGCAAGGTCGCGGACCTGCGCTACGGCGAGAACCCCCACCAGGCGGCCGCCTACTACGTGGAGCGCGGCGAGCCATGGGGGCTCGGCTCGGCTCGCCAGCTGCACGGCAAGGAGCTGTCCTACAACAACCTCCTCGATACGGACGCCGCCTGGTTGATGGCCGCGGACTTCGCCGACCCGTGCGTGGCGATCATCAAGCACACCAACCCCGCGGGTCTGGCGGTGGCCGACACCCTGGCGGGCGCGTACCCGGCCGCGTTGGCCGGTGACCCGATCAGCGCCTTCGGCGGCATCGTGGCCGCCAACCGGCCGGTGGACGGCGACACCGCCCGCCAGGTCGTCGAGGTCTTCACCGAGGTCGTGGTCGCCCCCGGGTTCACCGAGGAGGCGCTCCAGGTGCTGCGGGGCAAGGCGAACCTGCGGGTCCTGCAGATCGAGCGCCCCGGCATGCCCGGCGCAGCCCTGGTCGCTCGCAGCGTCAGCGGGGGGATGGTGGTCCAGGAGGCCGACGCCGTCCCGGAGGAGCCGGATCGGTGGACGGTGCCGACGGCGGCGCAGCCAGACCCCGCACAGCGCGACGAGCTCGCCTTCGCCTGGCAGGTCGCCAAGCACGTCAAGTCCAACGCCATCGTGCTGACCCGCGACCACGCCGCCGTCGGCGTCGGCGCCGGACAGATGTCGCGGGTGGACAGCGTCCGGCTTGCCGTCGAGAAGTCCGGCGGACGCGTCGCGGGTGCGGTGCTGGCGAGCGACGCGTTCTTCCCGTTCCGTGACGGGGTCGACGCGGCCCTGGACGCGGGGGTGACCGCCCTCATCCAGCCGGGCGGCAGCGTCCGCGACGAGGAGGTCGTGGCGGCCTGTGACGAGCGTGGCGTACCCATGGTGCTGACCGGGCGCCGACACTTCCGCCACTAGCCCGGGCCCGGCCCGGACCGGCCGGGCCGCGTCACCGAACCGGGAGGAGCCACGCTGGACGAGCGTCCCACACGCCCCCGCGTCGTCGAGGGACTGCGCCTCGAGCGGCTGGTCGGCTCCGGCGGCGAGGGCGAGGTCTGGGACGCACGCGACGACCGCGGCCGGCGCCGGGCGCTGAAGCTGGTGCGTCCCGAGGCCCTGGCCGCCCCCGGGACGGTCGCCGAGCGCGCGGCCTACCTGTCGCGCATCGACCACCCCGCGCTCGTCCGCGTGTACCGCAGCGGGCTGCTCGCGGCGGGCCCGCTGGCGGGATGGGGGTTCGTCGAGATGGATTTCGTCGACGGGAACTCCCTGGCCGGCGCGCCCGGCGACTGGCAGCTGCTCGACCAGCTGCTGCCCCTCGCGGACGCCCTGGACCTCCTGCACGCCGGTCACTGGTCCGACGGTCTGCCCCTGGTGCACCGTGACATCAAGCCCGCCAACATCGTGTCAGCGGCGCAGGGGCGTCTGGTCCTCGTCGACCCCTCCACGCTGCGCGGCGTGGACGCCACGCAGCTGACCCGCGTGGGCACCCCGGTCTTCGCCGCCCCGGAGGTCGTCACCGGGCGGGTGGGGCCCGCGGCCGACGTCTACTCATTCGCCGTCACCGCGTTGGCCCTGGTGAGCGGCGCCCGCGGCCAGGAGCTGGCCGAGCTGGTCGACCACGTCGCAGACCTCGACGTCCCGGAAGGCGTCCGCGCGGGGTTGGCGCCGTACCCCCAGGATCGGCCGGTCGCCTGCCGCGACCTGCTCACCGACCCCGAGCCGCTCCTGATCCGCGACGCCACCGGCGCCGGGGACGCGGGACCGGTCTGGGCGGACAGCGCCGACCCGGCCGATGTCGAGCGGCCGGCCCTCGGTCGCCGGGTGTGGTCGTGGGCCGTGGTGCTCGCCGTCGTGCTCGTGGGTCCCCTCGGCGCCTGGGCGGGCGGGGCGCTGACCGGGGACCGTCTCGCCGCCGCCGCGACGGCTGCGGTGGCGCTGCATCTCGGCGCGCACGCGCTGGACCGGCGCTCGGTGGTCCTGGCCGCGGCGGCGCCACCCCTGGCGTGGGCGTTCCTGCTCGGCGACCGGCTGGCGCTCGGGCGGCGGCGGGCGTGGGCGCACGCGCTGCTGTGCGGGCCCCTCACCGTGGCCTGGGCGGTGCCCTTGCTCGTCGCGTTCGACGTCGGCGGGTTGGACCGCCCGGCGGCCGTGGCCGCTGTGGTCGCGGCTCTGTCCGTCGCCGTGGTGTCCGGCACCGCCGTGCGCACCGGCGGCGGGGTCGGTCTGGCCCTGCGGCTGGTGCTGCTGCCCGCATGGATCGGTGGGGCGCTCGTGCTGCTCGCCGCCGGCCTCGTGGCGCTGCCGGGAGCCGTGCTGCTCGGTCGCGGCACGGTCGTGGCGCGGCTGCTGCTCGGCACCCTGGCCGGTGGGGTCGAGACCTTCCGCTCCCCGCGCACGGCATGATGTGCCGTGCCCGCTCGCGACCGAGGAGCACCCCATGACGGCACGCATCATTGACGGCAAGGCGACGGCTGCCCGCGAACGCGAGCGCATCGCCGGTGAGGTCGCCGACCTGGCCTCCCGGGGTGTCGTGCCGGGCCTCGCCGCGGTGCTCGTCGGCGACGACCCCGCCAGCCACGTCTACGTGCGGGCCAAGGGCAAGGCCTGCGACGCCGCGGGGATGCACTCGGCCAACGTCGTGCTGGCGGCCGATGTGACCCAGGAGGCGCTGCACGCCGAGATCGACCGGCTGAACGCCGATCCCAAGGTCAGCGGCATCATCGTGCAGCTGCCCCTGCCCCACCACCTGGACCCGGTCGCGGCGCAGGAGCGCACCGCGCCCGCCAAGGACGTCGACGGGCTCCACCCGGTCAGCGCCGGACGCCTGCTGCGCGGCGACCCGCTGTTCGTCCCGGCCACCCCGCTCGGCTGCCGGGTGCTGCTCACCGAGCACGAGGTCCCCCTGGCCGGAGCCGACGTGGTCATCGTGGGTCGATCCCAGCTCGTCGGCCGCCCGCTGGCCATGCTGCTGTCCCTGCGCGACGCCAACGCGACGGTGACCATGTGCCACACCGGCACCCGCGACCTGGCCGCGCACACCCGGCGCGCGGACATCGTCGTCGTGGCCACCGGCGTCCCCCACACCCTGACGCGGGACATGGTGCGTCCCGGTGCCGCCGTTGTCGACGTGGGCATCAACCGTGCGGCGGACGGGTCGCTCTACGGCGACGCCGACTTCGACGATCTCGTGGAGGTGGCGGGAGCCATCACGCCCGTGCCCGGCGGGGTCGGGCCGATGACGGTGACGATGCTGCTGCAGAACACTTTGCAGGCGGCGCGCCACCAGGCTGGGCTCCTCTGAGAGCTCTTCTGGTCGCAGAGGCGGGTCGCCTGGGCTCCGGCTCGCAGGGGGGCCCTACCCTCAGGTCGCCTCCGCCCAGGCGCCCCGCCCCCTGCGTGGGCCTGATCTGCGCCCTGAGCTATGGCGGGGTGAAGGTGGGCTGGGTGCCGGGGGCGCCGGGCTCGCCCGGTGGGGGGATGGGGGTGGGCGACAGGGTGGGCGACACCGTCGGGGGCGGCGGCGGCCGCGATCCGCGCGTGGGTCTTGGCGTGGTGGTCGGCAGGGGTGGTGGGGGGAGTGGCTGTTGCGG
>JBBDQS010000099.1 GCA_040905805.1 Egibacteraceae bacterium
CCGTCCCCCCCACCCGCGGCCTGGGCCGGCGCATCGCCGACTTCCTCAACCGCCCACTGCTCGAATGGGCCGCGGACCAGCCCAGCATCGAGCTCGTCAGCGCCCCGTCCGGCGCCGGGCCGTCGACCGGCTTGCGTTCGATGACTGGTACTGGGCCTGAACCCCGGCTTCGCTGAAGGGGGCCTTGTTCAAGATCGACGAAGACGGTCACGTCTCGACCACGCCACGCTCCTCTGCCAGCGCCACGTACAGGCCGGCGAGCACCCGGATGCGGTCTCGCAGGCCGAACGCTCGCTGTACCTGCGCGGCGCTGGGACCAGCTGCTGGGGCAAGGCCATGGCGGCGGTGAGCGCGTCGCGTTGCGTGTCGGCGGTGAGTGCGCCTGCCCGTTGCAGTCTGGCGACGGCTGACCCGACCTCTGCGGGCTGATGGTTGGGAGCCAGCACCTCGCCTGACGCCAGCTGGTCGAGCAGCCAGCCGGCATGGGCCTGATCGACCAGCACGTCCACCAGGGCCGAGGAGTCGAGCACGATCAGGCGCCGAACTCCTCGCGGACCTCCGCGATGAGGCGTGGGGTGTCCACGGCGCGTGTGGTGCGCGGGGCCCGGCTGCGCTCATGAGCGATCCACGCGTTGAGGGCGCAACGGCGCAACGCCCGCTCGATGGCCTCCTGGGCGAGGGCCGACAGGGGCAGGTCGTGCTCGCGCGCCTGACGGTACAGCTCGTCGGGCAGGTACACGCTCACCTTGGGCATACCCCCACTGCACCCCCAAGGTGGTGGCAAGGTGAACCCCCGCGCTGGCCGACGCCGACCCCGAGGCTGCTGCGGCGGCGTTCGAGCGGGCCGCCTCCGGGTTCGAGGCGGGTGGTGAGCGCCTCGCCGCCTCTGCCCGTGCGGGCGGTCGCGTGGGTGCCGGGGGTGCGCACCAACATCGTGGCCAGCCGCCGGCTGGCGGCGGCGGGCGCGCAGGTCGCTGACGCCGGCGGCGGCGCTGGCCGAGCAGCTGCCGGCGTTCCTGGGCGGAGACGGGCTGCGCCGCAATTTCCTGGGCGCGCAGAACCCCGCGGAGCTGCGCGGCACCGGCGGGCTGATCGGCGCGTTTGGGATCCTCACGGTGGACGGTGGCCGGGTGGATATCAGCGAGTTCCAGCCCATCGGTGCGCTGACCGGCGCCGCGCCCGACGACCTGCCTCGACCAGCTCGGCGGGAGTCACCAGCGGCTGCAGGTCGCAGCCGAGCTCGACGTAGCCCCCCGCAGCCTCGGCGGCGGTGACGCGGTGGGTCACGGTGGTGGCGCCCAGCAGGGTCACGACGTCGGCGAAACGCTCGTCGCCGAGCTCCACGATCCGGTCCACCGCGTCGACCGGTGCGTGCAGCTCGTCGTCCCACGCGCTGTCGTCGGGGTCGCTGCCGAGCGCCTCGCCGAGCTCCTCAGACGACAGCGGGCCACGGCGCGCCAGCACGCGCACGACCTCGTCGGGCAGGGACCCCTCCGCTGGCGAGCGCATGCGGAGCATCGTTGAGACGGCAGGTCACAGGAACGCGGCCGTGGCGATCGCCCCGGCCAGCGCGACCAGCACCGTGCCCAGGATCGCCCAGGTCTGCAGCGCCATCGCCCGCGCCTGCGCCGCCAGCTGCTGGTCCATCCGGGCCATCACCCGGTGCTCCAGCGTCTCCAGACGGGCCCCGAACCGCTCGTCCAGCGCGTCGATGCGGGCGTCGAGGCGTTCCGCCAGCGCGTCGATGCGCGCGTCGAGGCGCTCCTCGAGCTGGCCGACGCGTTCCCCCAGCGCGTCGATGCGGAAGTCGAGGCGTTCCTCGAGCTGGTGCAGGTCATGCTTGGTGGCCACGTCGGCCCACCCCACCGGCGGCAGGTAGCCGATCAACGTCTCGGCAGGCACCGAACCCAGGGTCTCCTCCAGCCGCGTGCACAGCTCGTGGCGGGCACGCTCGTCACGCGCCATTGTCCTGGCTCCGGAAGCATCGGGCAACGGCGACCCACCCGCAGCGTCGCACCCGCTGGGCGCGCCCGCAGCAATCGACGGGAAGGCCTGTGGACGAGCGGTCGTCAGCCTGACGAGCCGCAGCGAGTGCGGGATCAGACCTCGTGCCCAGGAGACCCGGCGTTCAGCAGCCGGGTTCGTCGCCGGCCTGCGCAGCCACGTCCAGGTGGCGGTGCTGCCTCCACTCCGCCGTTTCGGCGACCAGGCGTAGAAGCGGTCGAGCTCGAGCAGTGTCTGCGCGGCAGCCTGCTCGCTGGCCCGGCCGGCGAGCGCGACGACGTCGAGGTGGTCGCGGGTGGCGGTGCACTACAGCACATCGCGGCAACGACCCGGTCAGGTGACCGCGGCAAGGCGCCGGCAAACCCCCTCGGCCTGGTCGCGGCGACCCGTGGATTGACCCGGCCGGACGGACATAGCTGTCGCTCGTGCTGGACCTCCTCCTGGTGTCGGGCCGCTGGTCGAGCAGCGCGCCGTAGCGGCCGGTGTTGAAGTCCCGCTCTTCGCTTCGGGCGTGCCACAGTTCGCCGGCGAACGCCGAGGCGAGCATGTGCGACACCTCGTGGCGGGCGTAGCCGAGGTCGGTGAGCCCCCGCATGGTCGGCCATATCCCCGTGGGCTCGCAGGCCCACAGCTGCGCGCCGACGGCGGCGTGCAGCGCGTCGTGGACATCCCGGCGGGCGGCCACCTCGGCGGACGGCTTGATCGGCACGGGTGGGAGTCCGTCCAGCCGCTGGCCTGCCGCCGCCGGCGAGGGCAACGTGCGCCGGCCGGCGACGACATCGAGATCGTCCACCGCCCCACCGAGCCCCGCGGCGACTAGCCCCGCAGGCGGTCAAGACGGGCCGCGCTGCTGGTGTCGACCCCCTGACGCAGCCCGGCCCCGTCGGTGCGGTCGGACAGGGTGACGTGGCGCCCGCGGACCGCCTCCACGCGGTCCTGGCCCCGGCGGGTGGTGGCCCACTGCTCGGCGAGGGCACGCTCGTCGGCGGGCAGCAGCGCCCAGACGAGCCCGGCCGACCCGGTCCCCGCCGCCGGCCCGCAGGCCCCGGGCAAGGGCGGCCTTTGGCGACGGATCGCCGTGTGCACACCTGCGGACCGTACGACCTTCGGGCATGCAGGCCGATGTCCACCGCAGTGAAGCAGCCCGCGACGGCGTCGCTGGCTGCGGGGGCTACAACCGGTGGACGTTGGGGCCGGTGAGACGTCCCCGGGTGTCCAAGATCGCGGGGGCGCCGGCGAGGTCGGCGGTGTCGTAACAGCGGTGGTTCTGCAGCAGGATCACCAGGTCGGTGTCGGGCAGCGTGGTGGCCAGGTCGACGCACGTGCCCTGCCAGCCGTTGACCGACCACTGGTCGACGTGGGGGTCGTGGTAGGACAACTCGGCGCCCAGGTCGAGCAGGCGCCGGGCGAGCGGTCGGGCGGGTGACTCGCGCTCGTCGGCGATGTCGGCCTTGTAGGTCACGCCGAGCAGCAGGACACGTGAGCCGTTGATCGCCTTGCGGTGCTCGTTCAGCAGGCCGGCGGCCCGCAGCACGACGTAGGCGGGCATGCGGGCGTTGATCTCCTGGGCCAGCTCCACGAACCGGAAGGGGTAGCCCAGCGACTTGACCTTGTAAGACAGGTAGTTGGGATCGATGGGGATGCAGTGCCCGCCCACACCCGGGCCGGGGTAGAACGCCTGGAACCCGAACGGTTTGGTGGCGGCGGCGTCGATGGCGTCCCACAGGTCGATGCCGAGCTCGTCGCTGAACACCAGCATCTCGTTGACCAGCGCGATGTTGACGTGGCGGTAGGTGTTCTCCAGCAGCTTGGCCATCTCGGCCTCGCGGGTGCCCTTGACGCGCACGACCTGGCCGACGAACTTGGCGTACAGCGTTTCGGCGGCGTCGGTACAGGCCGGGGTCAGCCCGCCGACGACCTTGGGGGTGTTGGCCAGCCCGTACACGGGGTTACCCGGGTCGATGCGCTCGGGTGAGTAGGCGACGTGGAAGTCCACCCCGGCGCGCAGCCCCGACCCGGCCTCGAGCAGGGGCACGAGCACCTCCTCGGTGGTGCCCGGGTAGCTGGTGGACTCCAGCACCACGGTCACGTCGGGGCGCAGGCGCTCGGCCACCGCGCCGGCGGCGGCGCGCACGGCAGCCAGGTCCGGCGCGCCGTCGTCGACGTTGAGTGGGGTGGGCACGCAGATGACGATGCAGGCGGCCTGGCCCAGCACCGCGGGATCGGTGGTGGCGCGGAAGCCAGCAGCGCCCAGCGCCGCGACCTCATCGTCGGACAGGTCATCGACGTAGGACCGACCGGAATTCAGCGCGGCGACCTTCTCGGTGTCGGTGTCCAAGCCGGCGACCGCCAGCCCCGCATGGACAGCGGCTTGCACCAGCGACAACCCGACGTAGCCGAGCCCGACGACCACCAGGTCATGCGCGCGGCGTGACATTCCGCTCGAACCATTGTGCACGATGGACTCCCCCAGGCTGGGACGCCTGGCCCTGTGATGCGTTACGTGGACCGAGGCACAAGTATCCAAGGCCGGGTCGCTGCGTGCAAGGGCGGGTGGGTGGGTGGAGGGTGTGCGCCAGATCTGTCGGTAGCTGACGGGTATTGTAGGCACCCGGTATAACGAGGGCGGAACCTATCAACCTGAATGCAGGCTGTCGCAAAATGCCTGGCGCCTGGGGGCGGCACGTGGAGTGTTGCCTCG
>JBBDQS010000100.1 GCA_040905805.1 Egibacteraceae bacterium
ACGACATCCCGTCGGCGGATTTCGTGGTCGGGAACCCTCCATACGTGCGCCTGGAGGAGGTGCCGAAGCATCTGGTTGGCGAGTATCGGGCGCGTTGGAAGACGATGGGCGGCCGCGCGGACCTATACGTAGGGTTCTACGAGCGTGGCCTCCAACTGTTGAACGACGACGGGGTGTTGGCGTTCATCTGCGCCGATCGCTGGATGCGCAACTCCTATGGCACCGGGCTGCGCAGCATGATCACGGACGGGCCATGGGCAGTCGACACGATCGTTCGCCTGCACGACGTGGACTGTTTCGAGGAGGAGGTGGCTGCCTACCCGGCCATCACGGTTCTGCGGCGTCGCCCACAGAAGGAAGGCACGGTGATCGACGCCAACGGCACCTTCACCGCCGACCATGTGCCGGCCGTGGCTGCTGTCCGCAACGGCGGCGATCCCGATGGGCCGTTCACAGTCGCGACTGTGGAGGGGTGGTTCGGAGCAGATGTCTGGCCCGAGGGAACGCCAGCTGAGCTGGCACAGCTCGCCGACCACGAGAATAGGTTGGAACCACTCGAGGATGTGCTGCGGCAGACCCGCGTCGGGATCGGGGTCGCGACGGGAGCCGACGACATCTACATCACCTCGGAGCCGGACCTGGCGGAGGCCGACCGAATGCTTCCCCTCGTGATGGCTCGCCACATTGCGGATGGTCAGCTCACCTGGGAGCCGACCTATTTAGCCAACCCATGGAACGGTGACGGCCTCGTCAGACTCGCCGACTACCCCAGGCTGGCGGCCCACTTCGAGCAGCACCGTGATCAGCTCGCCGGCCGTCACACCGCGAAGAAGACCCCGGACCGATGGCACAAGACCATCGACCGGGTTCACGGCTGGCTCACGGACATGCCGAAGATCCTGCTCGCGGACATGAAGGCCCGGATG
Organism: Egibacteraceae bacterium; assembly: GCA_040905805.1. Lineage (NCBI taxonomy): Bacteria > Bacillati > Actinomycetota > Nitriliruptoria > Egibacterales > Egibacteraceae > Egibacteraceae bacterium. The sequence goes on from JBBDQS010000100.1 coordinate 927, forward strand.
ACGCCTGTCGTCGAGCCAGGCGGGCTGTACCCGCACCACAATCTCTACTGGATCACCTCGACACGGTGGGACCTGGACGTATTGGCCGGGCTGCTGCTGTCCGACCAGGCCGAGTTGTTCGTGCGTGCCTACTGCGTGAAGATGCGAGGCGGGACATTGCGGATGCAGGCGCAGTACCTGCGCAAGATTCGCCTCCCGGATCCGAGGTCGATCACCGACGAGGAGGCTGACGGACTAAGGGAGGCGTACGCCCGGCGCGACCGTGACCTCGCAACCTCGATCGCCAGTACCCTGTATGCCCGTTGACATCCCGGACTACGAACCACTCATGAGGGAAGCCGTCGCAGCGTTTTGGGGGATCCGGGATCGGCAGGCCACCGAACAGGCTTTGCGAGGCGTCGAGGACGCGGGCACCCGTGGACCGTGACCGGGGGGCAACACCTGGGCCCAATAGAGGCGCTCATCTGGCGAGTGCTCACTGACGCAGGTGTGAACGAGTCCGACATCCACAACGGACGGTCGGCCAAGCTGCCGGGGTGGTTTCGCGAGTTCAAGAACTGGGACGTCGTCGTGCTCGAAGGCGACACCCTCGTCGCTGTGATCGAACTCAAGTCTCAGGTGGGGAGCTTCGGGAACAACCTCAACAACCGCATCGAGGAAGCCATCGGACAGTCCGTCGACTTCTGGCAGGCGGTAGACAACGGCCTGCTGCCGGGCCTGCGCCCCTGGTTTGGGTACCTCATGATCATCGAGGAGTCGATGAAGTCGACGAGCCTGGTGCGCACCAGGAGGGGACTCCTGCCACCTGACCCTGTGTTCGAGAACGCCTCCTACATGGACCGGTACGCAACCGCTTTCGCCCGACTCCACCACGAGCGCATGCTTGACGCTGTCGCCTTTGCCATGTCACCACGGGACACCAATCAGGTGATCTACCCAACCCCAGCGCTCTCGTTCCAGCACTTCGCCACGACCCTGCACAACCGCGCCCGCGAGATCCGTTCGCTCCAGTAACACCGCCGCCCGTCGCACCCCGAACGACGAACCCGCAGGCCGGCCGGAATATGGGTCTGACCTGCGGTTTCGTGGTGGTGGGGGAGGGATTCGAACCCTCGAGGCCCTTGCGGGCCTACCCGCTTTCGAGGCGGGCGCACTAGGCCGGACTATGCGACCCCACCGGATTCGGCGGCCAGCCTACCAAGGCGGGGCCGGATCGGCCGAGGGTGCTGCTCGGGGGGATGGGTGTGGCGGAGCCGGAGGGATTCGAACCCTCGAGGGTGTTGCCACCCTACGGCCATTCCAAGACCGCGCCATAGGCCAGACTAGGCGACAGCTCCAGCGTGACGGGTTGTCGCAGGGCAGTATAGCCCTGCGGTGTCCCCGGCACCGTCGACGACACTCGCCCGCCAGCGGTAGGGGCCCCGTGACCGAGACCAGCGAGACCCCCCCAACGCCCCGTCCCGCCCAGCGGGCGGGCAGCTTCCGCAAGACCTGGACCTTCGCCCACGTCCGCGGTGTGCCCCTGCGGGTCGACGTCTCCTGGCTGGTCATCGCCGGCCTCGTGACCTACATCCTGTTCAGCCGGTACTCGAGCCTGCTCGCCGGTCACGGCATGCCCGTGATCCTGGGCGCCGCCGCCGGTGCGGCGCTGCTGTTCTTCGCGAGTCTCCTGGCCCACGAGCTCGGCCACGCGATCACCAGCCTCGAGCGGGACATCCCGGTGCTCAGCGTCACGTTGTTCATGCTCGGGGGGGTGACCGAGTCGACCCGTGAGGCCGACTCGGCGAAGGACGAGTTCGTGATCGTCGGCATCGGCCCCTTCATCTCGCTGGTGCTGGGTGCCGTGTTCGGGCTGCTGCACGTGGTCGTGGCGGGCCAGCCCGTGGCCGCGGCGATCACGGGCTACCTCGCCTGGATCAACGTGCTGCTGGCCATCTTCAACCTCGTGCCCGGCTACCCGCTCGACGGTGGGCGGCTCCTGCGCTCGGTGATCTGGGGGATCACGGGCAACCCGCACCGCTCGACCCGTATGGCCGCGCGCGTGGGACAGGGGTTCGCGCTGCTGCTCGGCGGCTACGGCGTCTACCTGTTCGCCCGGTTCTCCGGGCAGGGCCTCGCCGGCGTCTGGGAGGTGCTGATCGCGGTCTTCCTCTACCGCGGCGCCGCGCAGTCCCACGCGCGGGCGCGCGTGCGGGAGCGGCTCGCGGGGCGTTCCGTGCGGGAGACCATGGGCAGCGTCCCCCCGACCCTTGACCCGCACCTCCCGCTGTCCGACGCGGTCGTGCAACTCCAGGAGCGGCCCTCGCTGCTGTGGCCGGTGGGCGTGCCGCTGGCCGGGGTGGTGAACCTGCAGGGCCTCGACCTGGTGCCGCGCCGGCAATGGGCGCTGACGGCGCTGCGGGAGGTGGCCCAGCCTGCGGAAGCGGTGAGCGTCGACGCCGACGCCACCATGGACGCGGCGCTGGACCGCCTCGTTCGGGCCCCCGGCAACATGCTGCTGGTCGTCGAGGACGGCATGCCCGTCGGCCTGCTGACGCCGAGCCTGGTCTCGGACCTGCTGCGCTGATGCGTCGCGCGGCTCGTCTCCTCATCCTGCCCCTCTGCCTGGTGGTCCTCCTGGTGGCGGCGGCGACGGTGCCGCTCCCGGTCTTCGTCGAGCGGCCGGGTGACGTGGTCAGCCTCGTCGACCATGTGGCGGTCGCTCCGGCGTCCCCGGAAGAGGCCGGCGAGGTCGACGGCGACTTCCTGCTCACCCTGGTGAACCTGCGACGCGCCACCGTCGTGTCGCTCGTCCAGGCCTGGGCAGACGCCGACCTCTCCGTGGTCCGGGCGACCGCGCTGACCGGCGGGGTGGACGACGAGGTCTTCTTCGAGCGCCAGCGGGAGCTCTTCGCGCTGACGGCGGAGGTCGCCTCGGCGCTGGGGTTGCAGGCCGCGGGCCTGCCCGTCGAGTTCGGCGCGCCCCGGGGCGTCCTGGTGGCCGAGGTGTTCCCGGGTGCGCCGGCCGAGGGGGTGCTGCGCCCCGGCGACATCATCACCGCCGTCGACGACACGACGGTGCCCTCGGCCGGCGAGCTGGTGACCGCGGTGCGCGAGTCGCGTGACCCCACCCTGGCGATCTCCTTCCTCCGCGACGAGCAGGAGCGCCAGGCCAGCATCGAGCGCGGGTCCGTCCCCGGCCTCGACCAGCCGGGGCTGGGCGTCCACATCCAGGAGCTCGTCCCGCCCGTGGACCTGCCGGTCCCCGTCTCCGTGGACAGCGGGGAGATCGGGGGACCGAGCGCCGGGCTCATGATCGCCCTGACGGTGTACGACAAGATCTCGCGGGATGACCTCGCGGCGGGGCGACGGGTGGCGGGCACCGGTGGCGTGACCGTGGACGGCGCGGTGACACCGATCGGCGGCATCGCGCTCAAGGTGCTCGCCGCCCACCGCAACGACGTCGACCTGTTCGTCGCGCCGCAGAGCCAGGTCGACCAGGCCCGCGGGGCCGTCCCCGATGGCAGCACCATGGAGGTGCTGGGCGCCGAGACGGTCCAAGACGCCATCGACACCCTGCTGGACCGGCCCGTGAGCGCGGGCGGCTGGGTGCCGACCACGGTGGCCGCCTAACTCACTCACTCATGAGCTGCGGACCCGCCCGCCGCCGTGGCGCGGGAGGTTGCTACACTCGGCCACCCGCCGCGGTCAGCACCGGGCGGGTGAGAGGCGCGGTCCCGCGCGACGTCACGCCGTGAACCTGGTCAGGGCCGGAAGGCAGCAGCCATAAGCGGTC
>JBBDQS010000101.1 GCA_040905805.1 Egibacteraceae bacterium
CCCCGGCCCCCCCCGCGCGGGCGCCGGCGCCGGCTCCCGCGGTCTCGTCCGACGAGGACCCCACACTGCTGGACCAGCCGGCCGTGGCGCCCGCGACCCCGGCAGACGACATGCCGGGCACGCCGCCCCCGCAGGAGCCGGCACCGCAGCAGCCGGAGCCGGAGCAGCCGGAGCCGCTGGCGTTCGACTCGATCCTGCTGACCGAGGCCGTCGAGCTGGAACCGCGGGCGCCGCTGCCGATCGTCGGCGAGCCGATGCCCGACGGCCACGAGGAGCCCGAACCCGAGGGCCCCATCGTCGACGGCATCCTCTGCGAGCGCGACCACTTCAACCACCCGCTCGCCCTGTACTGCTCGTCGTGCGGGGTGTCCACGGTGCACCGCACCCGCGTGCCGGTGAAGGGCCCGCGCCCGACGCTCGGCGTGCTGATCGGCGACGACGGCAGCGCGTACGCCCTCGACCACGACTACCTCGTCGGCCGGGAGCCGGAGATGGACCCGGGCGTGGAGTCCAGCGAGCTGCGCCCGCTGCGGTTGCAGGACGCGGAGCGATCGGTGTCGCGGGTGCACGCCGAGGTGCGGCTGCAGGACTGGGAGGTGATCGTGGTCGACCGCGGCTCGGCCAACGGCACGTTCGTGGCCGCCCGGGGGGAGACCGAGTGGCGGCGCCTCGCCAAGGACGACGGCGAGGTCGTGGCGCCGGGCACCCGCATCGCGTTCGGCAAACGCATCATGACCTTCGACACCCACCACCAGGCCTAGGAAGAGAGGACCGCCATGACCAGCTCGCCGCTGCTCGGCGACGCGACCGCCCACCTGGAGCAGGCGCTGCGCCATGCCGCCGTCTCCGAGGACACGTTGGAGCGCCTGGAGCACCCCAAGTCCACGCTGAAGGTCTCGATCCCGGTCCGCATGGACAACGGGACGCTGCGCACCTTCCGCGGCTACCGGGTGCGCTACGACGACTCGCGGGGACCCACCAAGGGCGGGATCCGCTACCACCCGGGCGTCAACGTCGACGAGGTCCAGACCCTCGCGTTCTGGATGACCTGCAAGACCGCCATCGTCGACCTGCCCTTCGGGGGCGGCAAGGGCGGCATCACCGTCGACCCGAAGGCGCTGTCGCAGATGGAGCTGGAGCGCCTCAGCCGCGGGTACGTCGACGCCGTCGCGGACTTCATCGGCCCCGACGTCGACGTGCCGGCCCCCGACGTCTACACCAACCAGATGATCATGGGCTGGATGATGGACGAGTACGGGATCATCAAGCGCCAGATCACCCCGGCGGTGATCACCGGCAAGCCGCTGGCGATGGGCGGCAGCCTCGGCCGGGGCTCCGCCACCGCCGACGGCGGCTTCGACGTCCTGCAGGCGCTGCGGGGCCGGCTGCTCGACAAGGAGTCGCCGACCGTGGCGGTCCAGGGCTTCGGCAACGCCGGCGCGACCATCGCCCAGCTGCTGTTCGACGCCGGCTACAAGGTGGTCGCGGTCAGCGACTCACAGGGCGGCGTGCACGCGCGGGACGGGCTGCACGTGCCGAGCGTGCACAAGACCAAGCTCGAGAGCCGGGAGCTGCGCGCGGTGTACTGCGAGGGCAGCGTCTGCGACATCGTCGAGCACGACCGCATCACCAACGAGGAGCTCTTGGCCCTCGACGTGGACGTGCTGGTGCCCGCCGCCCTGGAGAACGCGATCACCGCGACCAACGTCGACGACGTCAAGGCGCGGGTCATCCTCGAGCTCGCCAACGGGCCCGTGGGCAGCAAAGCCGACGAGGTGCTGCACGAGCGCGGCGTGACGGTCATCCCCGACATCCTCGCCAACGCCGGCGGGGTCACCGTCAGCTACTTCGAGTGGGTGCAGAACCGCAGCGGCTACTACTGGACCGCCGACGAGGTGCGCACCCGGCTGCACGAGCGCATGGTCCGCGAGACCGAGGCGCTCTGGGAGCTGAAGGAGTCCCTCGGCGTGTCGCTGCGTGTGGCTGGCTACGTGCAGGCGTTGCGCCGCATCAGCGAGGCCGTCGACGCCAAGGGCCACGCCGACCACTTCGCGGCCTCCTGACCGGCGCGGGTAAGGTGTCGCGACACCCCGAGTAGAGGAGCACGGCCCTGTCCGCATCCGAATCCGAATCCGAATCCGGTCACGACCACGCCCATGACCATGACCACGACCACGACCACGAGCATCCCCCGGCGATGCCGCCGCGGGGTGAGACGGGCGGGAACATCCCGTCGGTCCAGGGGCCGGAGCTCCAGCGCAAGCTGGTGAAGGTCATGCTCGACCACGGGTACCGCCGCTTCGACGAGCCCATCGAGCTGGCCAGCGGCGAGCTGAGCCACGACTTCATCGACGCCAAGCGCGCGCTGGCACGGGGACCGAACCTGCACGGGGCCTGCAAGGCCATGATCGACCTGTTCACGTTCTCCGGTCAGAAGTTCGACGCAGTCGGCGGGCTCACCATGGGCGCGGACATGCTCTCCCACGGCATGGCCCTGGTGTCCAAGCAGCGCTGGTTCGTGATCCGCAAGGCCGCGAAGGGGCGGGGCACCGACCAGCGCATCGAGGGCACCGAGCTCACCGAGGGCATGCACGTCCTGGTCGTGGACGACGTGGTCACCACCGGCGGATCGATCCTGGAGGCCTGCGAGGTCGTCGAGGCCGCGGGCGCGATCGTCGTGATGGCCCTGGCCCTCGTCGACCGCGGGGACGCCACCACCGAGCGCTTCGCCGAGCGCGGCACGCCGTTCCGCTCCCTGATCACCTACACCGACCTGGACATCGACCCCGTCGGCGGCCCCTGACCCCCCCAGGGAGCAGGGGGCGTCGCCTGGGCGGAGGCGACCTGAGGGTAGGGCCCCCCTGCGAGCCGGAGCCAAGGCGACGCGCCCGGGCACCGTTGCGGATCAGGGCCACCACACGGCCCCATTCCGCAACGCACCCCCTGCACACGACTCGGGAGCAGGGGGCGTCGCCTGGGCGGAGGCGACCTGAGGGTAGGGCCCCCCTGCGAGCCGGAGCCAAGGCGACGCGCCCGGGCACCGTTGCGGATCAGGGCCACCACACGGCCCCATTCCGCAACGCACCCCCTGCACACGACTCGGGAGCAGGGGGCGCCGCCCGGGCGGAGGCGACCTGAGGGTAGGGCCCCCCTGCGAGCCGGAGCCCAGGCGACGCGCCCTTACCCCGGGGGCCGGCGCCGGCTCAGGGCCGCGGCCAGGCCTCGCTCCGCTGCGCCCGGGCCTTGCAGCGCGGGCAGCGGCAGTCGGCGCGGGGCGCGGGTGTGGCGGCGGCGTCGGCGGCGGCCACGGCGACCGCCACGTCGTCCAGGACGGCATGCGGCTGGTTCTGCCACCGCTGCCAGGACACCCAGACGATGCGCCACCGTCCGCTGGCCTGCGTCCAGCGGATGCGGTCGGTGGTGAACGAGCGGCCCGACTGGTACTTGCTGCGACCGTCACACTCGATGGCGACCCAGGCCGCCGAGATCGCGCCGTCGAAATGGATGATGCGACCGTCCGGGCAGCGCCACGGGAACTCGCCTTCGACCGCGAGGCCCGACTCGGCGACGGCCTCGAGCACCTCGTAGGCGAACGGGGACTCGGTGTGCACCGACGCGAGGTCGCCGAGCACCTGACCGAGCAACCGACGGGGCGGGCCGGGGCGCATGGCCTCGTGCTCCGTGACGAGCAGATCGAAGTCCAACACCCCCTTGGTGATCCCGTCGATGCCGACCGCCCGCAGCCGGGAACGCGCCAGCGTGGCGGAGAGGTCGCGCATGGTGCGCTGCGGGTTGGTCGCGCGCAGTCCGTCGACCACGACGATGTCGGCTTCGGTCAGGGTGCGCGAGAGCTTGACCAGGACCTCCTCGTGCTCGGTCCGGTGCTTGCCGAGCTGGCGGACCACCTGGGTGATGGGGGGCGGCTTCCAGCGCATCCCGTGGGCATGCGCCGCCGAGAGGCGGGCCAGCACGGCATCGGACCCGACGAGCTCCAGGCGCGCGGCCGTCGTGCGCCACCAGCCGTCCACCGATCCAGGAAGAACGAACACGCTGGGCAGCAGCTTCTCCCAGATCTCCCTGGTCGCCCGCCGGCGGACCGCTCGTCGCGGGAGCCCGACCTCGTCGCTTCGGCGCAGGTGCAACGCGCCGTGGCGAGCGTGCGCCCCGGCGAACAGGGCCGGCCAGCCGGTGCACGCCTCGTCCTCCATGCGAACCAGCGTGCCGGAGCCCGGGGCGGCGCACACAGGACCGCGGGGTGCCTGGGGACAACCGCGCGGACATGGCGATCAGCGCACTGAGCGCTAATATGCCTCCATGGCGACCATCCAAGTTCGCGACGTCCCTGACGACGTCCACCGCCGCTACAAGGCGAGGGCCGCGGCCGCGGGCATGAGCCTGCAGGAGTACCTGCGGGAGGAGCTGGTCGAGGGCGCGCGGCTCCTGTCGCCGGCGGAGGTCGCGGCTGCCGTGGCTGCTGACATCGAGGACGGCGCGGACTTGAGCCACGGCTCTGCCACCGCCGTCATCCGCGAGGACCGTGACCGGCGGTGAGCGTCCTGGACGCCTCGGCGTTCGCCGAGGCGCTGACCTCGGCTGGGTCCGTCGGCGCCGCGGCCCGAGCACGGCTCGCGGAGCCGCGGCGGTGGCACGCCCCGGCGATCCTGCCCGCAGAGGTCCTCTCGGCTGTCCGCGGTCTGCTGCTCGGCGGTGACCTCACGCCCGAGCATGCCGAACGGGCGCGCCGACGTCTGGCCCGCAGCCGCATCGCGCTGCACCCGCTCGCGCCGCTCGCCGACCGCGTGTGGCAGCTGCGCGACAACCTGACCGTGTACGACGCCTGGTATGTCGCGCTTGCCGAGCGGCTCGGCACCGCGCTGGTCACCACCGACGCCCGCCTGGCGCGAAGCAGCGGTCTGGCCTGCGATGTCGAGCTGATCGGCTGATGCTGCGCGCTACGCGGCCGACCGGTCTACGGGCAGCAGGGTGAAGGCGCCGCCTTGCAGCGGGGTGACGGCGCGGAAGTGCCGCTCGTCGAAGGTCAGGAGCGCGCGGGTGCCCAGGCGGCGGGCAAGCACGATGGTGGCGCAGTCCGCCAAGCCGAGACCGAGCGACGCGTAGCGGTCTTCCAGGCCGCGCACCGCACGGTGCTCCGCAGGATCCAGCCCGAGGACCTCGAACCGTCCGGCGACCACGTCATCCAGAAATGCCAGACGCGCCGTCCGCCCGAGACGCCGTCCCAGCAGGTAGTCGACCTCGGCGCTGACCGGAGCCGGCACGACCAGCGGCCCGGCCCAGCTCGCCACCGTGTCGCGCACGGCCGCGTGGAGCGCGTCCCGGCGGTTGGCCAGCGCGACCAGTGGGGCCGCGTCAAGCAGCAGGGTCACCCGCCGAATCCGTCCAGCAGCTCCTCGTCGGGCAGGTCAGCGATCGATCCGGCGGGCCCGTCGGCCACGCCGGTGAGCGCGAGGTCGCGTCCACCGGCGGCCGCCGGCTGGTAGCTGGCGATCGCCTCGCGGATGATGGCGGACTGCGAGCGTCCCGTGACGGCCGCGAGGTGTCCCAGCCGTTCGCGCTCGGCGTCCGACAGGTAGACACTCGTCTTCTCCATGGACGTAGGGTAGCACGTAGGGTACCGGCGATGGCTACTGGACGTAGGGGCAGTGGCGGCAGCCCTGCTCGCAGCACCAGCCGCGCTCGGCGAGGAAGCCGGCGGTGAGGACGAGCAGCCCCGAGGCGGGATCCACGTAGCCGGCGTCCCCGGCGGCCAGCGCGGCGGCGTGCCCGGCGAGGATCGCGCCGCGCTGGGGATGCTCGGCAGCAAGGCGGTCCTGGTGGGGCTCGGTGAGCGGGCGGGCGGCGCGCCGGTGGGTGGCCATGCGGGGAATGGTAGGTGGACGCTGCACGGCGGGCCGGGCGGGCCGGGCGGGCCGGGCGCGCGGAGCCCGCGAGCGGGCGCCGGCACGGACACTGCACGGCGGGCCGGGCGGGCCGGGCGGGCCGGGCGGGCGGAGCCCGCGAGCGGGCGCCGGCACGGACGCTGCACGGCGGGCCGGGCGGGCGGAGCCGGCGGGCGCCGGCGCGTTACGCTCGCACGGCAAGCCGTCGAACGAGAGGAAGCCTGGTGGGACGTCGGGTCGTGTCACTGCTGCCGTCCACCACCGAGATCGTCGCGGCGCTCGGCCACGGCGACGCGCTGGTCGGGCGCAGCCACGAGTGCGACTTCCCGCCGGAGGTAGCGGACCTGCCGGTGATCAGCCGGCCACGCCGCGAGCCGGTGGGGACCTCGGGTGCGATCCACCGGGGTGTGGTGGAGCTGCTCGAGCAGGTGCTGTCGGTCTACGAGGTGGATCCCGACGGGCTGCGCGCGGCCGATCCCGACCTGATCATCACCCAGGACCTGTGCCGCGTCTGCGCCGTCCCCGAGGACGACGTCATGACGGCCGTCCGCGCCCACCTCGGCACCGAGGTCGAGGTGCTCACCTCCTCGCCGATGACCCTGGACGCGGTGCTCGCCGACGTCGTGCGCATCGGCGAGGCGCTCGACGATGCCGCCGCCGCCGACGGGCTGGCGGCCCGGATGCGCGCCGGATGGGACGAGCTGGCGGCGAGCGTGGCTGGCCTGGACCGTCCGCGGCTGGCGCTGCTGGAGTGGGCCGATCCGCTGATCGCCGGAGGCAACTGGGCCCCGGAGCTGGCCGAGATCGCCGGCGCCGACGCCGTGCTCGGCATCCGTGGGGGCCACTCACCGGTGGTGTCACCCGAGGCGCTGACCGAGGCCGACCCCGATGTGATCCTCGTCGCGCCCTGCGGCTACGATCTCGCCCGCACGCTGCAGGAGCGCGAGGTGCTCGCGCGCATCCCCGGCTGGCAGGACCTGTCCGCGGTGCGCGCCGGCCGGGTGGCGTGCGCGGACGGCTCGGCGTTCTTCAACCGCCCCGGCCCCCGGCTGGTGACCTCGGCGGCGATCATCACCGCGGTCGTCCACGGGATCGGTCCGGCCATGGACCTGGAAGGACGCACCTGGCAGCGCTGGACGTGACACCAGAGCGGGGCGGCGGCGGGTGCGTGCAGGAACAGGGCCATCGCACGGCCCTGATCCGCAACGCACCGCGCAAGGCGGGCGGGGCCGGCGGCGGGTGCGTGCAGGAACAGGGCCATCGCACGGCCCTGATCCGCAACGCACCGCGCAAGGCGGGTGGGGCGCGCGGCGCGGGGGTGGGGGGTGGGGCGCGCAAGGCGGGTGGGGCGCGGCGCGGGGGGCGCGTGGTTACCCGGACTGGCCGACCGCGAGGCTCTCGATGTTCACGGTGTCGGGGCGCACGGCCATGGTGAGCGTCACCGCGTCGGTGGCGACGGTGACGGTGAAGTGGCCGATGGTGCGCATGCGCACGTTCACCGACTCCACCGGGTGGCCGTTCAGGGCCTTCAGGGCGGTATTGACGTCGGCGACCTGCTTGGCCAGCTCGCGCCCGCGGGGGGTGCGGCGCAGCAGGTTGGTGAGAATGGTCTCGCCCTCGGCGCGGTAGAGCTGACGGGCGCGGGCGGTCTGCAGGGTGAGCTCGACCAGGGAGGCCAGCACCCCGGTCAGGTCGCCGGGGACGTCACCGCCGGACTCGACCGCCTCGCGCAGAGCCTCGTAGCGCTCGGCCCGGTCGCCGGTCAGCGCCGGCAGGATCATGCGCAGCTCGAGCTCGACGAGCTCGCGCTCGTCGTCGTTCAGCGTGACCGGCGGGGCGTCGGTCGCGGCCCCGTCGGCGGCGGCGGTGCCCTCGGTCGCGGCGCCGTCATCCGCGGTGCCGGACGCGCCGGGCTCAGTACCCGCTGTCATCGCCGTGCGCCTCGCCGAGGATGGCGTGGAACTCGTGCTCGAACCCGCCGGTCTCGATCGGGCAGTGCATACCGCACTCCTTGGGGGCGTTGGTCTCCCACCACCAGCGGCCGGCGCGGTCGGCCTCGCCCTCGGCGACCGGGCGGGTGCACGGCCCGCAGCCGATCGAGGTGTAGCCCTGGGCGTAGAGGGGGTGGGTCGGCACGCCCTGCTCGGCGATGTAGTCCCAGACCTCCTCCTTGGACCAGTCGGCCAGCGGGTTCAGCTTCACGATGCCGTCGTGGTCGTGGTCGAGCTCGACCTTCTTGATCGCCGCCCGCGAGGCCCACTGGTCACGGCGCAGTCCGGTGAACCAGGCGTCCAGGCCCTCCAGGGCCCGCAGCATCGGGCGCACCTTGCGGATCTGGCAGCACACCAGCCGCAGCGGCACGCTCTTGGTGAACGGGTCGGGGCCGTGGCGGTCGACCATGGCCTCGAGCTCGGCCTGGTCGGGTTCGAGCACCTCGACGTTGGCCTTGGGGTAGCGGGCGCGGATCTCGTCGAGGAACGTCAGCGTCTCCGGGGGCAGCCGACCGGTGTCGACGGTGACCACGCGGATGTCGGGTTTGACCCGGTAGGCCATGTCGAGCAGCGTCATCCCGTCGACCTGCAGCGCGGTGATGATCGCCAGGCGCTCCCCGAAGGTCTCCAGGGCCCACTCGATCACGTCCTCGGGCTCCTGGTCGTCGAGGTCGTTGGCGATCTCGCCGATCTCCAGGTCGTCCAGGACGACACGGTCCATCAGGTCTACGGGCACGGAGCACTCCTCTTGGATCGATGCGGAGGGGGTGGGGCGGGGGTGGGCTAGCCGCCGGCGAGGGCCGGCAGGATGGTGAGCTCCTGGCCGGGCTCCAGCGACGCGTCGAGGCCGCCCAGCGCGCGGATGTCGTCCTCGCCGATGTAGAGGTTCACCACCGGGTTGACCGAGCCGTCGGCCAGGCGCAGGTACTCCACGAGCTTGGGGTGCTCGGCGGCGAGCTCGTCGAGGATGGCCGTGACGTTCGACGCGGACACATGGATCTCGTCGGCGCCGTTGGACAACTCGATCAGGGTGCCGGGCACCCGCACGATCGGGCGGCCGTCGTCGTCCTCGGCCTCGCCGGCCTCGGGGAACGCGATGGCCTGCAGCTGGTCGTCGGTGCGGTCGTCGCACCAGTCGCGGAACGTGTAGCCGCCGCCGTGGCCGTTACGGGCGGACTTCTCGGCGAGCCACCCGCCGACCAGGCGCACCATCACCCCGTCGAGGTCGTCGGTGGGGATGCGGCGCAGCAGCGGCTTGCCGATCGCGGCGTTGACGCCGAGGCCGCCGCGCAGCGTGACGTCGTAGGCCTCGACGCGCTGCTTGGTGCCGGGCACCGTCGTGGTGGTGCCCTGCAGCCCGATGTCGCCGACCCAGTGGTGGGCGCACGAGTGCGGGCAGCCGTCCATGAAGATCTTGAGGGGGTTGACGTCGGCGCCGAAGCGCTCGTCGAGCAGCTCCAGCACCTCGTCGAGCTTGCCCTTGGTCTCGGCCACCGAGTAGTTGCAGAACTTGTGGCTGGTGCACGCCACCGAGTTGCCGTACACGGCGTTGCGGGTGGCGGGGAAGCCGATCGTGTGCAGCCGGGTCAGCAGGCCGCCCACCTCGCCGGCGGGGACGTTGCCGACGATGAAGTTCTGCTGGCGGGTGAGGCGGATGTCGCCGCCGACGGCCTCGACCGCGTCGGCGATGTCGCCCATCTGCTCGCCGCTCATCCACCCCATCGGCACCGACAGCCCGATGTAGGCGCGCCCGTCGGCCTGGTGGTGCAGGCCGAGGTGGTCGTGGCCGGGCTCGGGGTCGGGGGCGGCGCAGTCGTCGAGGGTGCGCCCGAGACGCTCCTCGACCAGGGCGCGGAAGCCCTCCGGGCCGACGTCGTCCATCATGAACTTGATGCGCGCCTTGGCCCGGCTGACCCGGTACTTGGGGTCGGACTGCCAGGCGTCGGTGACCGCGCGCAGCACCTCGATGGTGTCCTCGGTGGGCACGAACACGCCGAGGTCGCGCGACAGGCGCGGGGTGCTGGACAGGCCGCCGCCGACACGCAGCGCGAAGCCCTCGCGGCCGTCCTTGATCACGCCCACGAGCGCGACGTCGGAGATCTCCGGCGCGTTGCACTGGCCGGGGCAGGCGCTGATCGTGAACTTGTGCTTGCGGGGCAGGTTCGAGTACGCGCGGTTGCCGTAGAAGTAGCGGGCGACGTCGGCGATCACGGGGGTGACGTCGAACAGCTCGTCCTTGGCGATGCCGGCCACCGGGCAGCCGGTGATGTTGCGGACGGTGTCGCCCTCCCCCCCGACGGTGGTCAGGCCCGTGGCCTGGACCGCGGCGATGACCTCGGGCAGCTGGTCCAGGCGCACCCAGTGCAGCTGCAGGCCCTGGCGGGTGGTCAGCTCGCCGTAGTCACGGCCGAGGTCCTTGCTGATCTCGCCCACGCCGCGCAGCTGCGCGGGCGTGAGCAGGCCCCCCGAGACCTTGATGCGCACCATGAAGGTGCCGATCTTGGGCTTGTCGTGGGTGAGACCCCACCAGTTGAGGCGGACGATGTCCTCCTCGGGCACGGCCTCGTAGCCCATCGCGATCAACTGGGGCAGCTCGTCGACGATGTCCAGGGGGAACTTCTCCGCCTTCAGGCGCTCGATCGAGTTGCGTCGCTGCACGAGCTCCCAGGTCGGCTTCTCCCTGCGTCGCCGCACCGGTGTCGTGGTCATGGGTCCTCCTACTACGGGCTGCTACGGGTTGACTGGTGCCGATAGTGCACGGCCGCGGCCCGCGTGCCCGCACCCAACCTGGGGTATTTACCGAAACAACTCCGGGAAACCGGCAGGCCGGGGTCCCGCGGGGGGCCCGTGGTGGGGGACCGGGCAGGCCGGGCGGCGCGAGTGCCCGCACGCCGGCGCAGGCAACAGGACAAACACCGAGCTCCGGGGCGACCCGGGACGGCGCCGCTACACGTCCGCGGCGGAGCCGGACTTCTTCGGCTTGGCGCCCCGGCCGCTGCCGTTGGCGTTGCCGTTGCCGCTGCCGCTGCCCTCCGGCGGGGTGCCGTAGCCGTACCCGTAGCCGTAGCGGTAGTCGCCGTAGGAGTAGGAGGCCGAGCGGGGGTCCGCGCGGTTGAACACGTAGCCGAGCACCGGCGTGCCGACGAACGCGAGGCGCTCGCGAACCTCTTCGAGCCGGCTGAGCGCCGTGCCCCGCTTGACCACGACGACGATCCCGTCGGCCTGGCCCGCGATCGCCGAGGTGTCCGACACGGCCAGCACCGGGGGGGTGTCGATGATGACGAGGTCGGCGCGCTCGCGGATGCGGCTCATGGCCTTGCGGAAGCTCGGCGTGCGGTAGAAACCCGCGGCGTCGTGAGAGGGCGTGCCGACGGGCACGAACGTGAACTCGCTGTCGGTGGCGTCGAGCTTGGCGACGCACCCGTCGAAGGGCACCGCGTCGTCGGCCAGGTCGGTCAGGCCGGGCTTGGACGCGACCTCGGTCAGCCGGGTCAGGCCCCGGGCACGCTGGTCGCCGTCGGTCAGCAGCACCCGCCGGCCGTCGCGCGCGGCGGCCACCGCGAGGTTCAGGGCGGTGACGGTCTTGCCGTCGCCGGGCCCCGCGCTGGTGACCACCACGGTGGTCCCACCGCTGCGCTCCAGGGCGTACTCCAGCGAGGCGACCACGAACTGGTAGGCCTCGGCGGGCGAGGAGTGCGGGGACGTGCGCGTGGGGTCCACGCCGGTGACCCCGGCGGACTTGAAGTCGGGGATCTGGCCGAGCAGCGGCGCGCGCAGGACCGGTGCGGCGTCCTGGCGGCGGTCGGCGCTCTGGGTGTGCTCGGCGCGCCACCAGGAGAACGCGGCGGCGGCCAGGAGGCCGAGCACGGCGGCGACGGCGGCGTTGCGCACCGGCTGGGGCTGGGCCGGCGATCCCGGCGGCTCCGCCTCCTGGAAGCTGCTGATCCCGTCGCCGCGCAGCTCCGCGTCGGTGCTGATCTGGCGGGCCAGGCGGTCGGCGTCGACCAGGTCGCGCACCGCGCTCTCGCGTTCGGCCTGCAGCAGCGGGTTGTCCGGCTGCGCGGCCAGCGCCCCCTCGAGCCGGGCGACCTCGGCCTCCAGCTCCGAGCGGGACTCGGTGAGCTCGCTGACGGCCCGCTCGGCGGTGTCCTGCACGTCCTCGCGCGACAGCTCGCCGTAGGCCTGGGCGACGGCGTTGGCCAGCAGCGCCGCCCCTTCCGGGGAGGGTGCCCGCGCACTGACCGTGAGCACGTCGACGTCGACCGAGGGCCGGGCCTGCACCTGCTCGCCGACGGCCTGCTCGGTCAGCTGCGAGTCGAGCAGCTGCGCGGCCCGAGCCGCGACCTGCGGGGAGTTCGCCGCCTCCGCCTGGTTGCGCACGTAGCGGTCCCCGCCGGCGGCGGCGGAGCTCTGGCGGTCGCCGAACACCCCGCTGGAACCCGGGGCCTCCAGCAGCAGGCGCGCCTCCGCCTCGTACATGGTGGGTTGCAGGTAGGAGGCGGCGAAGCCGCTCAGCCCGGCCAGGACGGTCACGGCGAGGACCAGCCACCGGTAGCGCCAGACCGACTCGAGCAGGTCGGGGCCGGTGGCCCAGTCCTGCTGGGGGTCTTCGGCGGTCGTCGGGTCCACGGTGGGTGACTCTCTCACTCGGCGGGTTGACGGGGCAGAGAGCCCCATCCTACGGGGTGGCGGGGCGCAGCGACACACTGCACCCCTGTCCCCTCAGTCACTCGGCCTCGACCGTGTCGCCTTGGCGGGCTCAGGCGCTGAGCTCGGCCTGGTTGCGCCGGCGTGCCACGCCCAGCGCGCCGCCACCGGCGGCGAGCAGGCCCGCCGCCAGACCCAGCGCGAGCAGCGCGTCCCCACCGGTGCGGGGCAGGCGCGGCGCGGGCACGGCCCGGGGTGGGGTGACTCCCGTGGTCGGCGGGGTGACCCCCGTCGCGGCGACGACCTCGAGCGCCAGGTCCACGTTGGTCTGCACGTTCTGCCGGTTCAGGCCCGACATGCGCAGCGTGTGCGGTCCCGGCGCGGTGCTGGCCGGGATCGTGAACCCCTCGGTCAGGCGCCCCTGCGCGTCGGTGACCGTCGTGCCCAGCACCACCGGCGTGGAGAACAGCGTCCCGGTCACCGGGGTGTTGGCCGCCCAGGTCACGCACGACACGGTGACGGCGTCACCAGCCTCCACGACGCTGTCGCTCAGCGTGCACTCCGGAGCCGCCGGCGGGTAGGCGTCCTGGGCCGCGGCGGGCAGCGTCATGAGCGTGAGCAGGAGTCCGGCCGCGAGGCCGATGGTGATGAGCTTTCGCATGGGTTCGTCCCTTGCCATTGCGGACCGTGTGTGTGCGTACCAGCGGTGCAGCAGGACCGATACCCTCCGTCACCTTCTCAGGGACGAGCGCCGGTACCCGCCATTTCCGCACGAAGTCTCCCACCTCGGGCAGACCGGCGCAAGCGTCAGCCCCCCAGCGCACTGGGGGGCTGATGGAAGCGTCAGGGCGTTGCGGGCGCTCGGTCGTCTCCGCAGCGCCCGTGCCGCCCGTGGCTCAGGCGCTGAGCTCGGCCTGGTTGCGCCGGCGTGCCACGCCCAGCGCGCCGCCACCGGCGGCGAGCAGGCCCGCCGCCAGACCCAGCGCGAGCAGCGCGTCCCCACCGGTGCGGGGCAGGCCCGGTGCGGACACGACCCGTGGCGGTGACACGACCCGTGGCGGTGCCACGACGCCGTCAGCCGGTCCAGGGATGGTGACGACGAGGTCGAGGTTGGTCAGCACGCCCTCCGCGTTCAGGCCCGATAGGCGCAGCGTGTGGGTACCAGGTGGGAGATCAGCAGGGATCTCGAACGACCCTTCCAGACGCCCCTGCGCGTCGGTGATCAGCGTGCCGAGCACCCGCCCCGCCAAGGTCGCGGTGACCGGGGTGTTGGGCGCCCAGCCTCCGCACGACACGTTGATCGAGCTGACGGTCACGTTGCACGTCGGCGCCGCCGGCGGATAGGCGTCCTGGGCTGCAGCGGGCAGCGCCATGAGGGCCAGCAGCATGGCTGCTGCGATCCCGACGCCGAAGGTCTTACGCATGTCTGGTCCTTTACCTGGTGGTCGATGGTCCCGCGCTGTGCGGACCGTCCTTGCAGTCCCCTGCAACCCCCGCACCGAGCCGGTTCGGGTGACAGCAAACATCTGGTCGTCGGGGAGTCTGTCACAACCGGCACGCCCGGCGCAAGCACGTTGTTCTGGTGAACAGGGTCATCCCTGCGCCCAGCGCAGCAGGCGGGGCCGGCGCCGGCGGTGCCGGGGGCCGTTCCCCCCGCTGGTGTGGCGCCCGGGGGCGGGGGTCTTGGCGAGCAGCACGACCCCCACCGTCAGCAGGGCACCGGCGACGGCCACGAGCGGCATGAGGTCCAGGCCGGTGACCGGGAGCGCCCGCGTGGGCGTCGGGGGCGGTGGCGGTGGGGATGGCGGCACCGCCGCCACCTCCTCGGCCGGGACGATGGTGATGACAGCGTCGTCCTCGTCGGTGGCCTGCCGGCCCTCCTCGTCCTCGGCGACCACGGTGATCACGTCGGTCTCGCTGTCGCCGGCATCGCCGGTGAAGGTGACGGTGAACTCGCAGGTGTAGGTGCCGCCATCGGCCGCCAGGGTCGCCCCGACGGCGCAGGTGCCCTGGCCGTCGAGATCGCCGTGGACGTCGTCGACCAGGCTGGTGATGGTGACGGGTTGGTCACCGCGATTGGTGACGGTCAGCGTGAACGTGAACTCCCCACCGGGGACGGGCAGCTCGGTCGGGGAGGCGGTCTTGTCCACGGCGATCACCGGGGGTGCGGGCAGGACCAGGGCGACGGTGGCGTCGTCGTCGGCCTGGGCCTGCTGGCCGAACTCGTCCACGGCCGTCGCGGTGACCACGTCCGTCTGCTGGTCGCCGGGGTTGCCGGTGAAGTCGCCGTCGAACGCGCAGGTGAACGTCGCACCGGGGGCCAGCGCGGTGCCGACCGCCCCCGCGCAGGTGTTGTTGGCGACGTTCGGGTTGGCCGCGTCGTCCAGGTCGCCGTAGATGTCGTCGGTGAGGGCGGTGATCGTCACCGGGTTGACACCGGTGTTGGTCACCTCGACGTCGAAGGTGAACGTGCCCGTCGGTGCGGGCTGCTGCAGGGGGTCGGCGGTCTTGACCACGTCGATGGTCGGCGGCGGCTGCACCTGGAACATCTCCAGCGGGTCGCCGCAGCCGATCGCGACGGTGATGTCCGCGTAGTTGTTGTCGCCCGACTCGAAGGTCGCGACCCAGTTGTACAGACCCCGATCGTTGAGCGGGCCGCTGGAGGACGAGGTCGCCTGCCCCGTGCCGGGGTCGATGGCGACGGACTGCGGGCCGAAGGCGGAGGGTCCCGTGCAGGTCGCGTCGGGATCGGGCCCGATCAGCTCGAACGTCACCGTGCCGGTCGGGTCGGGGTTGGTGTTGGGGTCCGCCCGGGTGACGGTCGCGGTGTCGGTGGAGTCCTGCCCGGGCGCGATCGGGCTCGTGCCGGCATCCATGTTCGGGTCGGAGACGGTGGCGAGGTTCACCTGCCCGGGGTGGAGGGTGACATCACGGGTGTTGCCGCCGAAGGCCGTCGTGCCCGGGTTGACCACGTCCTCGGCCTGCGCGTCCGCGCCCCAATTGGTCTGCACCCCGTCCATGGCGGGGTTGCGGTCGAAGGTGGGCACACCGGTGACCTCGTCGATCTGCCAATTGATCGTGCAGGTGCGATCTACCTCGGGACCGGACGCCGGGCCCAGGAGCACCTGGGACTGGGGCGTGAGCGTGTGACGACCGTTCGGGCCCTCGTCGACGGTGAACGCGACGCCCGCGCACGTGGTGCCCGCCGCGCCGACCGGGGTGGGGGCGAGGTCGAACACGTCGGTCTGGGCGTCGTCGGCGTCACACTCGGTGCCGACGAGGTTGTCGCAGGCCGGGGTCATGCGCACGCGCTGGAGCTCGTAGGTGCGCCCCTCGTCCCCTGCGTCCGAGATATTGCGCACGGTGAGCGTGAAGGGGATGTTGGTGTCCCCCAATTCCGTTTCGGTGGGGAAGGTGTCCAGCAGCAGCAGGGCCGGCGTGGCATGCGCCGGTCCGGCCACGAACAGGCTCACGAGCATGGCCGCGGCGACGACGCCCGCGCGGGTACGGCCCCGTGCCCGCTCAGCGGTCAGCATCCGGCTGGTGCGTGGTGCGCGGTGCTGCCCCCTGCGGGAGACCATGATGCTCATCTATGTGCCCTCCGTGACTTGAACGGCGTACCAAAAGACCGGCGCAGCCGATGGCTGTTCCGGTCTCATGTCCCATGGAACTTCAGTGCTGGCCCAGTGCATTCATCATCCCCGTTACTGTCAGTCGCTCACGCAACCTACTCGACACAAGCGCCTTCATACAACAAAAGTCACGGGTCGTGCGTGAGGCGGCCCCGATCCCCGCCTTGTGGGGCTGCTGTGGCTAGAGAGGCCAGACGAGGGGTACGACGATCAGTGTGACGGCCATAACCAGCAGCGTGAGGGGGAATCCCAGGCGGGCGTAGTCGGTGAACCGATAGCCCCCGAGGCCGTAGACCATGGTGTTGGTCTGGTAGCCGATAGGGGTGAGAAACGACGCGCTGGCCGCCACGGCCACCGCGATCGCAAAGCCCCGGGGGTCCGCGCCGGCGGTGTCGGCGGCGGCGACCGCCACCGGGAACATGAGCACGGCGGCGGCGTTGTTGGTGATCAGCTCCGTCAGCACGATCGTGGCCACGATCACCCCGGCCAGGGCCCCGACGGTGCCCCACACCCCGAGGCCGTCGACCAGCAGCGCGGCCAGCGAGTCCGCCAGGCCCGTGGTGGCCACCGCCGCACCGAGCCCGAACGCCGCGGCGATGATCACGATCACGTTCAGGTCGACGGCGTCGCGCGCCTCGCGGGTGGTCAGGCACCCGCTGGCCACCAGCGCGAACGCCGCGAGCAGCGCGGCGTGCAGGATCGGCATGACCCCCAGTCCGGCCAGGGCCACCATGGCGGCGGCGATCCCCCCGACCAGCGGCGCCTTGCGGGTGCGCAGCGGAGGTGTCCCGCCCATGGCGGAGACCAGCAGGAAATCGCGCGACTCGCGCCAGCGGGTGTAGAAGCTGCGGTCGGCGAGCAGCAGCAGCGTGTCGCCGGCGCGCAGGCGCACCGCGCCGAGCTTGGCGTCCACCCGCTCGCCGGCCCGGTGGATCGCCAGGACCACCGCGTCGTAGCGGCCCCGGAACCCGACCTCGGCCAGGGTGGCCCCCACCAGCGGCGACCCCTGCCCGAGCACCGCCTCGAAGAACCCCTGGCGGGTCTCCCTCAACCCCTCCAGGTGGTGCTCCTCGGTGGAGACGAGCCCCCGGGTGGCCTGCAGGTCCACGACCAGGTCGACGTTGCCGACGAATGTCAGGACGTCCTCGCCCGCCAGCACCCGGTCGGGCTGCACGGGCACGATGACCTCCTCGCCGCGGTCGATGCGCGCCAGGTACACCCCCTGGAGGTGGCGCAGGCCGGCCCCTTCCACGGTGGCGCCGTCAAGCGGGCCGCCCGGGACCACCCGCATGGCCACGCTGAACTCCCGCACGGTCTCGGTGAAGGTGTGCAGCGCCGCCTGGCGGTCGGGCAGCAGACGGGGCGCGGCCAGGACGAGCAGCGCCAACCCGGCCAGCATGATCGGCAGGCCCACCCGGGTGATCTCGAACATGCCGATGGGTGGCCGGCCACTCGCCTCGAGCAGCCCCGAGACCACCAGGTTGGTGGACGTGCCCACCGCGGTGACGGTCCCGCCGAGGATGGCCGCGAACGACAGAGGCATGAGCAGGGGCGACGCCGACTCGCCCCGGCGTGCGGCCCACGCGGCGACCTGCGGTGCGGTCATCGCCACGATCGGGGTGTTGTTGAGCACCGAGGACGCCAGCGCCGCCGGCCCGGCCAGCCTGGCCAACCGCCGCCGGGTGCCCGGCCGCACCCGGGGCCGGCCTGACGTCGCCGGGGGATCGTCGCTGCCGTTGCCGTTGCCGTTGCCGTTGCCCGCCATGACCCGCGCCAGCACCGGGTCGAGCGCCCCGGTGACCTCCACCGCCCGGGCCAGCACATACAGCGCCGCCACCGAGATCGGCGCGGGGTTGGCGAACCCGGAGAAGGCCTGCTCGGCGTCGATCACCCCCACAAGCATCAGGAACACCGTCGCGCCGAGTACCGCCAGCGCCGGCGACACCACGTTGCGGGCGAGCAGCCCGACGGTGCCCGCGACCACCGCCAGGGTCAGCCACGCCTGGGCCGTCACGCCCCGCTCACGCGGGGGGCACCCAGCCGCGCTCGTCGAGGTAGGCCAGCACCCGCGCCGCGGAGGCCTCGGGCGTCTCGGTGTCGGTGCGCAGGTGCAGCTCGGGGGCCTCGGGGGGCTCGTAGGGGTCGCTGACCCCGGTGAACTCGGCGATCTCGCCGGCCATCGCCCGCTTGTACAGCCCCTTGACGTCGCGGGCCACGCAGGCGTCCAGCGGCGCGTCGACGAACACCTCGGTGAAGTTGGTGGTCATGTCGCGGACCTGCTTGCGGGTCGCGGCGTAGGGCGAGATCACCGCGGACAGCACCCCCACGCCGTGACGGCTCAGCAGCCCGGCGACGAAGCCGATGCGCAGCACGTTGACGTCGCGGTCGGCGCGGGAGAACCCCAGCCCTTTGGACAGGTGGGTGCGGACCACGTCGCCGTCGAGGCTCTCCACCGGCGCGCGGCGGGCGTGCAGCTCGGCCTCGACCAGGCCGGCCACGGTGGACTTGCCCGCGCCGGACAGGCCGGTGAACCACAGCACGTACCCCGGGGTGCCCATGTGCGGCCAGTCTCGCCGCTGGCACCTGATGCCCGCCAGTCGGGCCGCAGGGGAAACGGTCGGGCGCCGCCCGGGCGGCGGCGCGCTAGCGTGAAGGCCACATGACCGTCATGGAGCGTGAGGTCGCGGAGCAGGGGGGCCCGGCGCAGCGTCCGCCGTCGGTCCTCGTGGCCGTGCTGTGGTCGGTGACCGCGGTGCTGGCGGCGGTCACCCTGGTGGGTTTCGCCGCGCCGCTGGGCTGGGCCGCCGACCTGCTGGTGGCCTTTCGTCCCCACTATGCGGTGGCCGGGGCGGTGTGCCTGGCCGGCATGGCGGCCAGGCGCCGGTGGGTGGGCGTGCTGGTCGCGGCCGGGGTGGTGGCGGCCAACGCCGCGGTGATCGCGCCGCTGTGGCTGGACATGCCGGCGCCGGCGCTGACCGTCCTGTGGCACAACGTGGGCGACCAGGTCGGCGAGGGCCGCGTCCCCGACCTGGCCGACACGATCATCGACACCGACGTGGCGATCCTGGGCCGGGTGGACGCGGACGTGGTGCAGGCGCTGGATGCCGGCGAGACCCTGCCCCACGACCTCGTCTACCACGACCCTGGCGTCGGGCTCGTGGTGCTGGCCCGGGTGCCGGTCACCGGCATCCGGCCGGTCGGGCCGCTGCCGGCGGGCACCCGCGACACCGCGGTCGCCTTCGACGCCGAGCTCGCGGCGGGCCGCAGCGTCGCGGTGCTCGCCATGCACACCATGTCGCCGCGCACGCCCCGGCGGGCCGCGGTCCGCGACGCCGAGCTCGCGGTCGCGGCGTCGTGGGCGGGCGCCCAGGCGGGGCCCGCGGTGGTGGTCGGCGACCTCAACACCCCGCCGTGGTCGCGCCAGCTGCGGGCACTCGCCCGGGCCGGCGGCCTGCACGACAGCAGCCGGGGCTTCCAGCCGACCTGGCCGGCCCCCCTGGGTCTGGTTGGCGTGCCCATCGACCACGCGCTGCACAGCCCCGATCTTGCCGTGGTGTCCCGCACGACGGGGCCGGGTCTCGGCGCCCGGCACCGCAGCGTGCGCGTCACCGTCGCCCCGACCGAGCCGGCCCCTCGCTGAGACGTGAATCGCCGGAGCGCCAGCGGAGGCGATTCCCAGCTGTGCCGGGTGAGGCGGTCGCGAAGCGACCGCCATAGGAGCGCTGAGTCGCGGTCGCCCCGCACCCCACAGGGGTCCATCCCCCCTGGGGGTTACCGCGAGTAGCCCTGCCAGAACTCGCGTTACTCGCGGTTACGTCTGGACCCAGCCGGCGGCACACCGCCGGCACCCGGGCGGGCGGACGCCGCCACTGCGCCGGGCGTGGTCGTGGCGTGGCAGCGATACGATGCCGGGGGGCCGTGCTGCGCATTGCAGCCGGGGAACGGCAGTGAGGACGTAGCGCTGAGCGACAGGGAAGAAGGGCAGGCGTTCCGGCGCGCGCGGGAGGCGCACGGGCTGTCGCTGGACGCGGTCGCCGAGGATCTGATGGTGCGCGGCGACCTGCTGCAGGCCATCGAGAGCGGGGAGATCGACACCGTCGCCAGCCCCGCCGTGGCACAGGCGCACCGTCGCGTGTACGCGCGCTTCCTGGGCTTCGACGCCGAGGCGATGCTGGCCGGCGAGCCCCCCGGGGAGCCCGATCCCGCCTGCTTGGCCGCGGAGCTCGCCGCGCAGGTCCCCACCTTCCCCCCGCGGTTCATCCCCCGGTCGCCTCCCGCCGACACCCGCGACGACGCCCCCGCCGACACCCGTGACGACGCCCCCGCCGACACCCGTGACGACGCCGACATCGCGGACGACGCCGACATCGCGGACGACGTCCACCTCGCCGAGATCGACGCCGGCGACGAGGGGGAGCTGGTTGCCATCTGGGGATCGGCTGCGCCCCGGGTGCCCGAGGACCAGCGCGCTGCGCCGGCCGTCGCGCCCGAGCCGCCGCCAGAACCACGGGAGTACCCGTCGCCGTCGCCACCCCGGGAGTGGTGGTACCGCCGGTCGGTCGCGATCGCGGCGGTGGTCCTGTTCTGCCTTGCGCTGCTGATCAGCATCGCCCTGGCACTCGCCGCCGGGTACGGTCAGGCCGATGCGGCCGGGGCAGCGGTGCTGATCTAGACCTCGCCGCACCTCACGCACCGGGCGCACCCAGAGATCCCCTGTTGCATAGAGGCTGTTACCTTCTAGAGTCTAGAGGTAGTTGGCAGGGGGCCGCCGTGGAGACGTCGCCGTTCAGGTACCAGGGGCCGCTCGCACCCGACGAGGTCCACGGCCGGGGGGCCCTGCTCGCCGAGCTGACCGAGCGCGTCACCGAGCACCGCGTGACCGCGCTGCTCGGCCCGCGCCGGTTCGGCAAGACGTCGGTGCTGCGGCGGTTGGCCCACGACCTCACCGAGGTGTCGACGGTCGCGGTCGACCTGTTCGGCGTGCAGACCTACGCCGACATCGTGCTGCGGCTGGCCGCGGCCATGCAGGAGGCGGTCCCGGAGGTCCGCGACCGGGCCTACGAGCTCTCGGCGGCCGCCGGCATCGACCTCGCCGGCCTGCGCGCGCAGCTGCAGCTGACCCCGCGCAAGCGCCCCGACCCGCGGATGCTCTACACCGAGCTCGTCGAGATGCTCGTCACGGTCGGCCAGCGCACCCCGCTGCTGGCGGTGTTCGACGAGTTCCAGTCGATCGCCGCGGTCACCGGCGCCACAGCGGTGCTGCGCACCCACCTGCAGCACCACTACGACCGCATCGGCCTGCTGTTCGCGGGCTCGGCGCCCTCAGCCATGCGCGACATCTTCACCCGCCACGAGCAGCCGTTCTTCAACCAGGCCGACCTGGTCGAGATCCCACCGCTGGACCCCGCAGCGGTGCACGCGATCGTCACCGACGGCTTCCGGGCGACCGGACGCGACCCCGGGGGCGTCGCGAGCTCGATCTTCGCGTTCACCGCCGGCCACCCGCAACGCACGATGCGCGCCGCAGACGTGGCGTGGCGCCACACCGGGCCCGACGACATCGCCGACCAGCGCTGGGGCGCGGCCCTCACGGCGCTGCGCACGGCGGAGTCGGCCACCCTCGCCGCGACCTACGCCGAGCTCGCCGGCGACGAGCGCAAGGTGCTGCGCGTCTACGCGCACGGCGGAGCGGTGTTCGGCGCCGCGGCCGAGCGCCTCGAGCTGTCCGCCGGCGGCGCCGCCCACGCCCGCCAGCGCCTGCTGGCGGACGGCAAGCTGCGCACCGACGAGGGCGGGGACGTGGTGGTCACCGACCCGCTGCTGGCCGACTGGCTGCGCCAGACGCTGCCGATCTGAAGCGGGCTACCCGCGGGTAACCCTGCCAGGACTCGTGTTACTCGTGGTTACACCCGGCCGGTCAGGCCGGCGCCGGCACTCGACCTCGTTGGTGGCGGGGCCTCTGCCAGCCCCGGACGGCGTGCTGCGCGCGCCAGTTGTCCCCAGCTGCGTTGGGTCGGCCACCTGCCGCACCCGCGTTGTCCTACGGTCGGGTGTGCTTGCCGGCCGGCCTGCGGAGGGTGACAATGACGGTGGATGAGCAGACCCGCCAGCGGGTGTTCGCGCGGTTGCGTGAGGCCCTCGGCGAGGAGGCAGCGATCACGTTGATGGCCGGGATCCCCCCGTTCGACTGGTCACAGGTCGCCACCAAGGCCGACGTGTACGCGGTGCGCGACCTGATCGGCGGGCTGCGCGGCGACATGGGCGGTGAGATCAGCGGGCTGCGCAGCGAGATCGGCGACTTGCGCGGCGAGATGGGCCAGATGGAAGCCCGCCTGTCCACGTCGATGGCCACCCAGACCCGCTACTACATGGTCGCCACGGTCAGGGCCGTGCTGACAACCGGTGCGCTGGCCTTCGCCGCCGCAGGGCTGACCTGAGCCTTTCGGCGGCGCTGGGCGCGAGGTTGTCGCGGGTCTCACCACAGCAGATCGAGACCGGTCACGTCCTGGAAGACGGCGTCGCGGGTGACCAGTGCCGCGTTCGCCGCCATGGCCTGGGCGGCGACCATGCGGTCGAACGGGTCGGCGTGCGCCCACCTGAGGGCACCGGCGCGACGCGCGTCTGCCCACCCGATGTCGAGATGTTCCGCGCCGAGCCGCTCGACGATGTCGGCATGCCCGGCCAGGAGCGGCTCGGCCTCGGGCCAGCGGCCCGCGCGGTGCTTGGTGGCCATCTCCCAGACCGTCGCGGCGGAGACGAGCAGGCGGTTGGCGCGCGCGGCGACCGCAGCCCGGGCGGCGACGCTGAGCCGGTCGGGCTCCGAGACCGCCCAGACGTACGCGTGGGTGTCCAGCAGCAGCGTGGTCATGTCCAGGCGTGCAGGTCCTCGCCCGTGAGCGGGGCGAAGCGCTCGTCCGGGGTGGCCGCCGGCAGGAACCCGAGCTCCCTCGATGCGGGCTCGCGCACCGCAACGAGGCGTGCCACCGGGACCCCGTTGCGGGTGATGACGACCTCCTCACCGGCCACGACCGCATCCAAGAGTCTGGACAGATGGGTCTTCGCCGCCACGACGCTCATAGTGGTCATACGAACCAGACTAGCATGATCATGCCCGGTGCCCCGCCGTCTGGTCGCAGGAGCTGGACGCCTGACCCGCCCCACCATGGCACAGGATTGCGCATCATGATGCACCGATATACGCATCATTGTGATAGACTGCCAGCATGAGGACGACGGTCACCCTCGACGATGATGTCGTGCGTGCGGTGGAGCAGCTGCGCCGGCAACACGGCCTGGGCCTGAGTGCCGCGGTGAACGCGTTGGCCCGGCGCGGGCTGGCACACCGTGAGGGCCAGCTCGCCACGTTCACCCAGCGGGTGTCGTCGCTGGGACCCGCGCGCATCCCCCTCGACGACGTCGGCGCCGCCCTGGAGGTGCTCGAGGGGGAGGCGCACCGGGGATGATCGTGGACGCCAACGTGCTCCTCTACGCGCGCAACGCCGCCGACCCGCACCACGACGCGGCCCGGGAGTGGCTGGAAGGCGCGCTCAACGGCGACACCCGCGTGGGGTTGGCCTGGCAGTCGCTGACCGCCTTCCTGCGCATCGCGACCAACCCCCGGGCCTTCCCCGACCCCCTGTCGCCCGAGCAGGCGTGGCGCCAGGTCGAGGCGTGGCTGGACGCGCCCAGCGCCTGGGTGCCCCACCCCACCGAGCAGTACCGTCGGGTGCTCGGCCGCCTCGTTCGCAACCACGAGGTGCGGGGCGCACTGGTGACCGACGCGCAGCTGGCCGCGCTCGCCATCGACCACGGCGTCGAGCTGGTCTCCACCGACCCCGACTTCGGACGCTTCCCCGAGCTGCGCTGGGTGGACCCGCTGGCGTGAGCTGCGCGGCTCCCGCCGCCGCTCGCACCTGGCTCAGCCCGAAGGGGCCGTCGCACCCGGAGCGGCCGCATCGGCGCTGCAGATGTCGTCGAGTGTCTGGCGCCCATACGCTGACCAAGCGGCACTCCCGCACGGACTACCCGGCTTCGCCGTGCGGGAGGGCCTGCGCGCGCTGGCGCCGCTGGAGGCCGAATCCGAGGTGATCAGGGACACCCGCGGCCACATCTTCGAGTAGTTCCCGGCACCACGACGTGGTCCGTCGACGGAAGCTCGCTCCCGACTCAGGCGCGGGCGGATCGAGACCGAGGCGGGACACCTGGCCCGCGTGGGTGCGGAGGAGTCGATGGAGCTCGGCGCCGGCGAGGTCGTCGGGCAGCGACTCGACGTCCTCCAGCACCGAGGCGATAGCGGTCAGCAGCCGCAGCAACGGGCCCCAGCTCGGCGCCACCTCAGGAGGCTCGCCGAGCAGCCCACTCAGCTCCTCCCGCTGGCGCAGGCGCACGCGGAAGGGCTGCCGCGACCGGTCCACCACGACCGCTCCGCTCCAGTCCAGCTGTTCCACGGTCTCCGTGGTCTGGCGCTTCGTGGCATGCGCCGCCCGGGCCAAGTCAGCGATGGTGACCGGATGCGGGACCTCGGCGAGCAGGACACGGAGGATCTCAGCCCGCGAGCCGACCCCGAACAGCGCCCGCATGCGCAGCGCCAGCTGGGAGGGCGCCCGCAGCGTGGCGAGGGGCGGGACCTCCGCAGCGACGGTGAACGCCGTGCCGACCTCGTGCCCGGGCCATCTGGCGGGGGTGTGCTCGCCCAGCGCAGCGGAGAAGTCGGCGACGGCGCCGACGTCCCACGCCTCGGCGGTGAAGGTGTGCCGCAGCGCCCGTGTCGAGATGAGCAGCAGGTGCTCGCGGCACCACGCGAGGGCGTTGTCGCGGAGCCGACGGTCGCGGTCGCCGAGGGCGGCGGTGAACAGGATGAGGGGCTCGGGGACCACGAGCCAGTCGGTGTGACGGCGCACGGGCGCGGGCACGCCGAGCTCGCGCCACAAGCTCCAGGCCAACTCGACGGCAAGCTCCCCGGGCGCGCTAACCGGCGTCATCGGACTACTCCGCCTCGAGGAGGCGCAGCGCCGCCGCCAGGAGCCCGACGAAGCCCTCCGAAGGATCCTGCGTGCGGCACCACACCGCCGCCTCCTCCAGCTCTCCGCTCGAGGGCTCCAGCGCCCGCAGGTCATCGTAGTGTCGGCTCGTCGGGCCCTGATCAGCGAACGCGTAGAGCTTGAAGCAGATCAGGTCGAAGCGCTCGGCCAGCGCGACGACGAGCCCCCCGAAGCTCCTCCGTCGAAGGCGCTCGGCGAACCCCTCAGGCAGCCCCCAATCCATCAGGTCCGCCGGACCCGCATTCAGCCACGTCGCGGGCAGGTCGAGCTGGGCGGCGATGTCCTCCACCGCATGGACCAGGGGCTCCGGCAACGGCGACGCTTTGACCAGGCCAGCGCTCGTCGCGATCGCGACGACATCGACATCGATCGTCGGTCGCGTGACGAAGCCGCTCAAGAGCAAAGCAGACCCACCCACCACCACGACGTCGAAGTGCTGGCCGCGACGCTCCAACAGGCGGCCGAGCGCGCCGAGTGCCTCGCGAAGGCCGGCTTCATCGAATTGCATCGGGATATTCTACCACTCGATTCGAGAATAAAAACCTCTCGACGCTATCCCTGGAGCCCCCTACTCCGCGTCTCTAGGCGAGTAAGGCATCATGCCGCCCTTACCTTACGCCCACGCGGGCAGCGCTCTTTGCTCGGCACTGCTGTCGAACTTCTGCAGGATCCACTTCATCGGCAGTAGCAACTGCAGGTCGTCAGCCGGGGACGCCAGGAACTCCGCCTTGGACAGGGAGAACGCGCGCGCCGCGTCATCGCGGGCGTGGACGAGCAGCGCCCGCACACCCACCTCGTGCGCGAGGTTGGCCCCACGGCTAAGCGCGTCCGCCAGCAACCCGGTGGCGACCCCCCGGCCCTGCACCGACTGGTCAACCGCCAAGCGGGCGAGCAGCAGGCAGGGGATCTGGGTCGGCGCAGCCTTGGCGAGCCGCTCGGGCGCCTCGGCCTTCGCAACGCTGGCGACCGTCAGCGAGTAGTACCCGACGACCCGGTCGTCGAGCGTGGTGACGAAGGTCGTGGCGTTGTTCGCCTGCTGGTTCTCCCACGCGTACTCAACGAGCCAGTCGTCGAGCTCGGGCGCGCCACTGTGGAATCCCTCGCGGATATGGCGACGTTCAAGCCGCGTGGGGCGCCGCAGGCCCTCCACCGGCTACTCGTCGCCGGTGAAGGGGCTTGGCGCCGACAGCAGCGCGTCGAGCTTGGGAGTGGCGGGCACCGGGGCGTCGAGCACACGCTCGAAGGCGTCCCACTCCTGCTCATCGAGCAGGAAGTAGCGCCGATCCGCGAGCAGCTTCTCGGCCTGCGTCACCGCGGTGTCGAGGATGAAGTCGGTGAGCGTCGTGTCCGACGCCGCGGCAGCAGCACGGATGAGCTGCTCCTGCCGCGTGCTCGCGCGCAAGTTGATCCGCGCGGCGCGGGCAGACCGAGATCCGGTCGATGGGCTCGCCATGGATGGCATGCCTCGCCGAGGCTGGCACCCATATGCCTGACCAGGGGGGCTCACGCACGGACCACCCGGCTTCGCCGGGGGCGAGGGGGTGTGTCGGCGGGGTCGCGGTTTCCG